>NZ_JBBIAB010000035.1 GCF_039634785.1 Tistrella mobilis
ACTGCCAACCGCCTACGCCCTGACGCGGGGTGGAGCAGCCCGGTAGCTCGTCAGGCTCATAACCTGAAGGTCGCAGGTTCAAATCCTGCCCCCGCAACCAAGTTTCCAGCAAACGCCGCCCATGGCCACTCGCCGCGGGCGGCGTTGCTGCGTTTGGGCATCGCATTCTCTCTTTCTCTTTCCCTCGCCAGACCGGGGCAGGGGAGGGCTCGGCCCGCCTTAAAAACATGGGGGCCAGCGGGGGCCGGATCTCATCGGGCAGGGGCCCCCGCGATCTTCCTGCCTCTTTTCCCCTACACCGCCGGCGCCGGCAAGGCGGGCTTTCCTACGGTATGCGGCAGGGCAGGGGCCCCTGGTGCGGCACCCTGGCCGAGGATGGTGCGCAGCACCTGTTCGTCGCGGAAATAGGTGAAGTGGATGGTGCCGTCGATCCGGTCCATCAGGCCCCCGGGCAGGTCGACGACGAAGCGGGTGACATCTCCCGCTTCTATGGCGGGGCTGTCGACCGGCACCAGACCGGCCGAGAGCAGGTCGCGGTCTGCATGGATGTCGCTCCAGCCATGGCCCGGGCGGCGTTCGACCGCCGCGGCGATTTCATCCGTCAGCCAGCGGGAGCGGAAGGCGAAGACGGCGCCGGGCGATCCGATGGTGACGACCGAGATCTTTTCGAGATCCGCCGCGCGATACCACCCGGCGATCAGATCGGTGACGATCAGTGAGCCGAAGGAATGGCCGACGATGATCACCCTGTCATAGCTGCCGGTGGCGAGCGCCCTGGCGAGGCTGGACTGCACGCGCATGCGCAACCGGGCACGCAGGCCGGTGATGCCATCTGCTGCGGCATCGCGCAGATAGGCGCGGGTGAAGGCGGCGAGATCGGCGACGGCCATCACCGGCAGCAGGGGAATGAGGATGGTGAGGGTCGCGGCCCAGCTCTGCGGCAGCTGCGCCACCAGCCAGGCGGCGGCGGCCTGCACATGCTGCCCCACCCAGACCATGGCGCCGGAGCCGTTGCCCGTGGCCGCGGTGGGGGATATATCGCCCCCGACCGCCTGGGCGACGATGGTGATCAGCGAAACCAGCCAGAGCACCAGCATGGCTGCCGATGCGAGATAACCGACCGCAATGTAGAAGGAATAGCGGAAGACCGCACACCACATCCGCGGATAGCCCAGCCAGTAGATCAGCAGGGACAGCCCGCGGAAGAGGCGACCGATCGGCTGGTCTTCGGCCGGTGTGGGGATCAGGTCCGACCAGGACGCCTCGTAGACGTCGAGCGTCTGGGGCAGGCCGGTGGTATCGGATGGGGTCACCGCCAGGGTCGCCTTGTCGGTATCCGATGCGGTCATGGTCATCGGCATGGTTTCCGACATCGCGAGGTTGGCGACCAGCACCTCGCGCAGGGTGTTCCTGGGCTTTCGGTGATAACCCGGAACCAGGATCAGCGCCCAGCTCGCCATGTGTGTCTCCCCCTCATGCGATGGCATCATGGTCCCCGGAAGTGTGGATGCGAAGGCACTGATTGTACAGGCCCGTGCTCCACCTCTCCGTGCATGCTGGCGCATCCTGTGCCGTGGGGCTGTTCATTTATATAACCGTATGGTTATGCAAGAGGGCCGCAAACCTCACTTTGAATCGCCGGCCGGCGCTGCCATCGTTGACCCAATGATCGCGCCGGGACCATCCGGCAGCCGGCTTCCGGGCCGGACGATGCGACGTTCAGGGGGGATATCGGATGCGCATCTTCGTGCGGTTGGCTGTGGCGGCCACGGCGATGCTGGTCTCGGCATCGGCGATGGCGGCAGACCAGGTGAAACTGACCGTTCACCATTTCCTGAACCAGATGGCCCCGGCCCAGACCCGGCTGATCGAGCCCTGGGCAAAGCGGGTGGAAGAGGAGTCCGGCGGCCGCATCTCGGTTGAGATCTATCCGTCGATGTCGCTGGGCGGCAAGCCCAACCAGCTGTTCCAGCAGGCCGAGGACGGTATTGCCGACATCGTCTGGACGGTGGCCGGCTACACCCCCGGCCGCTTCCCGAAGCTTGAAGTCTTCGAACTGCCCTTCGTGCATCTGAATGATCCGGTCGCCACCAATCTGGCGATCCGCGACATGCTGGCGAGCGACTTCGCCGACGAGTTCAAGACCGTCAAACCGTTGCTGGTCCATGTTCATGCCGGCCAGACGCTGAACATGGTCGATGCCCCGGTGCGCAGCCCCGCCGATGTTCAGGGCAGGAAGATCCGCATTCCCGGCCGGGTCGGCGGCTGGGTGGTGGAAGCGCTGGGCGGCTCGCCGATCGGCATGCCGGTGCCGGACGTGCCGGCGGCGATTTCCAAGCGGGTCATCGACGGGGTGATGGTGCCGTTCGAGGTGGTGCCGTCGCTGAAGCTCGACCAGCTGACCCGCGGCCCCGGCGAGGGCGCCAATGGCGAGCGCTTCGGTACGGCGGTGTTCATCTTCGCCATGAACAAGGCGAAGTATGACGGCCTGCCCGAGGATCTGAAGGCTGTGATCGACCGCAATTCCGGCGCGGATTTCGCCCGGGAGATCGGCAAGGCCTGGCTGGAGGCGGAAGAGGTCGGTCGCAAGGCCTATACCGATCGCGGCATCGATATCGCGAAGCTGACGCCCGACGAACTGGCGGCCTTCCGCACGGCCCTTGCACCGGTCGAAACCCGCTGGATCGAGGATGCGGCCACGAAGGGCATCGACGGTACGGCCCTGGTTGCCCGGGCGCGCGAGCGCGTCGCGGCCCATGCCGAGTGAGAGGCATGGTGAGCGATCAGGGCGCGCGCAGGCGTCCGCTGCCGGAACGGGCGGCGCGCCTCTGGGCGCTGGCGGGGGGCGTGGTTCTGGTGGCGGTGATGGCGGTGACGGGGACGAGCATCGTGCTCGACCTCGCCATCCGTCGGCCGATCACCGGTGATTTCGAACTGACCCAGCTGGGCTGCGCGATCGCCGTCTTCGCCTTCCTGCCCTTCGCCCAGCTGATGCGCGCCCATGTCTCGGTGGACCTGTTCATTCAGGCCCTGCGACCCGGGGTGCAGCGCGGGCTCGACCGGGTGGTGGATGTCCTGATGGCCGGCTTCGCCCTGCTGCTGCTCTGGCGGATGAGCCTGGGCTTTCTTGGCTATTACGCCACCGACTATCCGGAAGTGACGCCGATCCTGCAGATCCCGGTCTGGTGGGCCTTCCCGCCGATCCTGGTGTCGCTCGCCCTCTGGGCCGCGGTGGCGGGCTGGATGGCGGCAGGCGGGCGGCCGGCGGCGGGCATCGAGAACGAGGCCGCCATGCCTGGCGGTGCGGGAGGACATTGACGTCATGGGGCCGATCGAGACCGGCATCGCCGGCATGGTCATCATGTTCGTGATGATCGCCCTCAGGGTGCCGATCGCGCTGGCCATGGCGCTGGTCGGGGCCGGCGGTACGGTGGTGCTGTCGGGAGAGACCATCCTGCTTCGCCAGTTGCAGACCCTCGCCTTCGACCAGTTCTCGCTCTACGACCTGAGCGTGGTGCCGTTCTTCATCCTGATGGGCCAGTTCGCCGGCCGGTCCGGCCTGTCGGGGGATCTGTTTGCAGGGGTGAATGCCTGGATCGGCCGGCTGCGTGGCGGTGTCGCCATGGCGGCGATCGGTGCCTGCGCCGGCTTTGGTGCGGTCTGCGGCTCGTCGCTTGCCACCGCATCGACCATGGGGCAGGTGGCGCTGCCGGAACTTCGCCGGCTGGGCTATGCCCCGGCGCTCGCCACCGGCACGCTGGCGGCCGGTGGCACGCTCGGCATCCTGATCCCACCTTCGGTGGTGCTGGTGATCTATGCGGTCACGGTGGAGAGCAACATCGTCACCATGTTCGGGGCCGCCCTGGTGCCCGGGCTGATCGCGGTGGTCTTCTTTCTGGCGGTGATCCGCATCCAGGTGCTGCTGAAGCCGGAACTGGGTCCCGCAGCGGCCCCCGTGCCCTGGCCCGAGAAACTGCGCCTGACACTGCGCCTGGCCCCGGTGGTGCTGGTCTTCGGGGTGGTGATCGGCGGGATCTATATGGGCCTGTTCAATCCGACACCCGCGGCCGCCGTTGGCGCGCTGCTGGTCGGGCTCTACGGGATCGGCCTCCGCCTGGCCGGCCGCGGCGGGCTGGGCCCGGCCGGGCTGAAGGCGGCGATGCTGGAGACGGCACTCTCCACCGCCATGATCTATCTGATCCTGTTCGGCGCGGCCCTGCTGCAGATCTTCCTCGCCCGGTCGGGCCTGCCGCAGGCCGGGGCGGCGCTGGTTCGTGAAAGCACGCTCGATCCCTATCTGATCCTGGTCGCGATCCTGGCGCTGCTGATCCTGCTCGGCTGTCTGATGGATTCGCTGAGCATGATCCTGCTCGCCATCCCCTTCCTCTGGCCGGTGGTGGCGGGGCTCGATTTCGGCCTGACGCCCGAGGATCAGAAGGTCTGGTTCGGCATCATCGCCCTGGTGGTGGTGGAGCTGGGGCTGATCACGCCGCCGGTCGGGCTGAATGTCTTCATCATCAACGGCCTCGCCCGCGACGTGCCGATGCGCGAGACCTTCCGTGGCGTGATGCCGTTCTTCGCGGCCGAGATCCTGCGGGTGGCGCTGCTGGTGGCGGTGCCGGCGATCACGCTGACCCTGCCGCGATTGCTGGGGTATTGAGCAGATGAACCAGCTCTTCTTCCGCATCCGCCGCTCTCAGATCCGCCGCGACATCGCGGATCGCGTCGATCAGCAGGCGCAGCACCGGTGTCGGCGGCTGGTCGGCCCGGGTGGTGAGCCCGACCGGTCCGCTGGTGTCGCCGGTATCCAGGCGCAGTTCGCGCAGCTGGCCCTCGGCGATGTCGCGGGCGACCACGCCGCGAGAAATGATCCAGACCGCATCCGACTGGCGGACATAGCTGCGGCCGAAGGTGCCCGAGACGGTTTCGATCGCCGTGTCGATCCGTCGGATGCCGGCGGCGATCAGGAACCGGTCCACCACCGGCCGGATGATCGAGCCGGGCGGCGGCACGATCATCGGATAACCGGCCACCGCCCGCGGGTCGGGGACCGGACGGTCGAGCAGGGGATGGCCGGGGCGGACGGCGAAGGTGACGCGTTCGGAATAGAGATGCTCGAAGCTGAGCCCGGTCATGGCTTCCGGCTCGGCCAGGCGCCCGACCACCAGATCGAGTTCGCCGATCCTGAGCTGGGCGAGCAGCAGGGTGTTGGGCCCGTCGACCACCCGCACGATGGCCCGTGCACCGCCGGTGTCGAAGCGGCGCACCGCCGCCGGCATCACCTGGGCTGCGACGGTCGGCAGGGCGCCGATGCGCAGCAGCTCGGTGCCGTCGCCGCTCCGGGCGCGGGCGATGGCGTCGACGCCGTCGCTCAGGGCCGTCACCGCCGTGCCGGCATGGTTCAGGAACAGGCGGCCGAAGGGGGTGAGGGTCAGGCCGCGGCGGCCGCGATCGAACAGCCGGGCGTCCAGTACCTCTTCCAGCTCGCGCAGCGTTTTCGACACCGCCGGCTGGGTGATCGCCAGACTGTCGGCTGCGGCCACCACGCTGCGCAGCCGCGCCACTTCCAGGAAGCATGTCAGATGCCGGAACTTGATGCGCCGGTCGATCATCTACCCGCCTCTCCCTTCACGCTGCCATGCATCATCCTACACGAGCCTGTGCCGATCTGGCGCCCCATGAAGGAGACCGGCCATGTCAGATCCGCGTGACATCAGGGGCGATGCGATGCGCCGCCGGGTGCTGGGCGATGCCCATGTCGACCGGGCCCACCGCAACATGTCGGCCTTCGATGCGCCGTTTCAGGAGTTCATCACCCGCGGCGCCTGGGGCGAGGTGTGGAGCCGGCCGCATCTGACCCCACGCGAACGGTCGATGCTGACCATCACCCTGCTGGCGGCGCTGGGCCATCACGACGAAATGGCGATGCATGTCCGCGCCACGGCCAATACCGGCGCCAGCGCTGCGGATGTGCAGGAGGCGCTGCTGCATGTGGCGGTCTATGCCGGGGTGCCGGCGGCCAACACCGCCTTTGCCATCGCCAAGCGGGTGCTGGCCGAGATGACGGCGGGGTCTTCCGCCGATGGAGAGGGAGGGCAGGACAGGTGACCGGAGAGATTTCCCCCCGCGACTGGTCGGCCCAGCCGCCCTATCTGGCGCCCGACTATAAATCGACCCTGCTGCGGGCGCCGTCGAAACCCCTGATCCCGATCCCGCACGGCATCATGGAGGCGACGGCCCCGGTCTTCGGCCAGGATGCGGTCGGGCCGCTCGACCACGACCTGACCCGCAATGGCCGGGTGAATGGCGAGCCGCTGGGCGAGCGGATCGTGGTGACCGGCCGCGTGCTGGACGATGCCGGCCGGCCGGTGCCGGGCACGCTGGTCGAGATCTGGCAGGCCAATGCCGCCGGGCGCTATGTCCATGTCGCGGATGCCCATGATGCGCCGCTCGACCCCAATTTCACCGGGGCGGGGCGGGTGGTGACCGATCAGGACGGCCGCTACAGCTTCATCACCGTCAAACCCGGCGCCTATCCCTGGCGCAACCATCCGAATGCCTGGCGGCCCAACCACATCCACCTGTCGCTGTTCGGGCGGAGCTTCGCCAGCCGGCTGGTGACCCAGATGTATTTCCCGGGCGACCCGCTGCTGGCGCTGGATC
Source organism: Tistrella mobilis (assembly GCF_039634785.1). Classification (NCBI taxonomy): domain Bacteria; kingdom Pseudomonadati; phylum Pseudomonadota; class Alphaproteobacteria; order Geminicoccales; family Geminicoccaceae; genus Tistrella; species Tistrella mobilis. The sequence goes on from NZ_JBBIAB010000035.1 coordinate 6,664, forward strand.
CGATCTTCCAGGCGACCGCCGATGCCGGGGCGCGGGACCGGCTGGTGGCGCGGTTCGATATCGGCGTCACGCAGGCGGAATTCGCCCTGGGCTATGTGTTCGACATCGTGCTGCGCGGCGCGATGGCCACGCCGATGGAGGATTGAGGCGATGCGCAACAGCCTGGTCCAGACGCCGTCGCAGACCGTGGGGCCGTTCTTCGCCTATGGGCTGACCGCGCGGCAATACGGCTACAAAGGCGGCCAGATCGCCGATGCGGTGATTGCCGACGAGACCTGCCCGGGCGAGCGGATCGTGATCACCGGCCGGGTGCTTGATGGCGCCGGGGCGCCGATCGAGGATGCCCTGGTCGAGATCTGGCAATGCGATGCCGCCGGCCGGGTGGCGGGGCCGGCGACGCCCGGCTTCCGGGGGTTCGGCCGCTGCGGTACCGGCATCGATCCCGAGCGGCGCTTCCGGTTCGAGACCGTGCGGCCGGGCGTGGCTGCGGGCGAGGGCGGCGCACCGCATCTTTCGGTGATCCTGTTCATGCGCGGGCTGCTGAGCCACGCCTTCACCCGGATCTATTTCCCCGAGGACATCGCGGCGCTGGCGGCCGATCCGGTGCTGGCCCTGGTGCCGGAGGCGCGGCGGGAAACGCTGGTGGCGCGGCGGCTGGTGGTGCCGGGGCTGCCTGCCTACGGCTTCGACATCCGCATGCAGGGCGATGGCGAGACGGTGTTCTTCGATGTCTGAGCATGAACGCGAAACGGGGCTGTTCACGGGCTCGGTGCTGTTCGGCGGGCTGTGGTCGGATGGCGAGGTGGCGCAGCTGCTGGCGGACCGCGCATTGATCGGCGCGATGCTGGAGGTGGAGGCGGTGCTGGCCGAGGCGGGGGAGGCGGCCGGGCTGGTGCCGGCGGCGGCGGCCGCCGCGATCGCCGCCACTGCCCGCGGGCTCGACATCGACCCGGAGATGCTGGCGGCGGCCACGGCGCGGGACGGCGTGCCGGTCCCGGCACTGGTGCAGAGGCTGAGACGGGCGGTGACCGGCGAGGCGGCCGGCTTCGTGCATCTGGGCGCCACCAGCCAGGATGTGCTGGACAGCGCCATGATGCGTCAGGCCGGGCAGGTTCTGGCGGTGATCGACCGGCGGCTGGCGGGGCTGGTGGCACGGCTGACCGCGCTTGCGGATGCGCATCGGGCGACGATGATGGCCGGGCGGACCCGGGGGCAGATTGCCCTGCCGGTGCCGCTGGGCCTGAGGGTGGCCGGCTGGGTGGCACCGCTGATCCGCCATCGCCGGCGCCTGGACGAAATGAAGCCGCGGCTGCTGGTCGCGACCCTGGGCGGGCCCGTGGGCAGCCTGTCGGGCATCGACCCCGGCGCGGCGGCGCGGCTGGAGGCGGCCTTCGCCGCCCGGCTGGGCCTGACCCTGCCGCCGATGCCGGGCCATGCCCAGCGCGACGGCCTGGCCGAACTGGGGAGCTGGCTGTCGCTGGTGGCGGGGGCGCTGGGCAAGATCGGCGCCGATCTGCTGATCATGGCGCGGAGCGAGATCGCGGAGGTACGGATCGGCGGCGCCGGCGGATCTTCGGCCATGCCGCACAAGCGCAACCCGGTGCGGGCGGAGCTGCTGGTTGCGGCAGCGCGCGAGGTTGCGGGGCGGTTAAGCGCGCTGCATGGCGCGCTGATCCATGCCGAGGAGCGCGACGGCGCCGCCTGGACGGCGGAATGGCAGAGCTGGCCGGCCATGGCGGTGGTGACCGCGGCGGCGCTGAACCATGCAGACGGGCTGCTGGACGATCTGGAGATCGATGCGCCGGCGATGCAGGCGCGCGCAGGCGATGGCGGCGATCGCGGATCGGCCGACCGTTTCATCGACCGGGTGATCGCCGAAGCGGCGCTGCGGGACGGCAGGCCTTCGGGCGGGGAGCTTTCGGGGGAGGGGGAGGATGCGTGAACGCACCCAGGTCGCGATCATCGGCGCAGGGCCCGCGGGGCTGCTGCTCGGTCAGCTGCTTCACAAGCATGGCATCGCCTCGGTGATCCTGGAACGGCGCAGCCGGGCCTATTGCGAAGGCCGGATCCGCGCCGGCGTGCTGGAACAGGGCACGGTGGATCTGCTGGACGAGGCAGGCGTCGCAGACCGGCTGCATCGCGAGGGGCTGGTGCATGGCGGCATCCATATCTCGCTGGATGGCCACCGGGTCCATGTGGATCTGGCCGGCCGTGCCGGCGGGCGCCATGTGACGGTCTATGGCCAGACCGAGGTGGTGAAAGACCTGATCCGCGCACGGCTGGACGTTCCCGACGCCCTGCATTTCGAGGCGGACGAGGTGATGCCGCAAGGCTTCGAGGGATCTGCGCCCTTCGTCACCTGGCGCGATGCCGAGGGCCGGAGCCGGCGGCTGGATTGCGATGTGATCGCCGGCTGCGACGGTTTCCACGGTGTCGCACGCCAATGCCTGCCCGAAGGCGCGCTGACCACGCATGAGCGGGTCTACCCCTTCGCCTGGCTGGGCATCCTGGCCGAAGCGCCGCCGGTGATGGACGAGCTGATCTATGCCCGCCATGCCCGCGGCTTCGCGCTCTACAGCATGCGCTCCCCCAGCATCGTGCGGCATTACGTGCAATGCGCGCCCGAAACCGATCCCGCCACCTGGCCGGATGCGCGGATCTGGCAAGAGCTGCGCGCCAGGCTGGGGGAGGCGGACGGCGCGCGGCTGACCGAGGGGCGGGTGCTGGAAAAGGGCGTCACGCCGATGCGCAGCTTCGTGGCCGAACCGCTGCGCCATGGCCGGCTGTTTCTGGCCGGCGATGCCGCCCATATCGTGCCGCCGACCGGTGCCAAGGGGCTGAACCTGGCGGCGGGGGACGTGCACTATCTGACCCGCGCCCTGGTCGACTGGTATGGCGGTGGTGGCGAGGCGGCGCTTGGCGCCTATTCGGCCCGGGCTCTGGCGCGGGTTTGGAAGGCGCAGCGCTTTTCGTGGTGGATGACCGCGATGCTGCATGATTTCGGGCCCGCCGCCTCGACCTTCGATGCCGGTCTGCGGCGGGCGGAGCTTGAATATCTGCTGTCGTCGGAAGCAGCGCTCACCACGCTTGCCGAGAATTATGTCGGCCTGCCGTTCTGAGCCCTTCCACTTCTGAGCCCTGGCAACTCTGAGCCTCTCCTCCTCTGAGACCGCCATGCCGTTGCGGCGCGGCAGCCATGCCGAGCTGCGTCTGCCGCAGCCGGCCATCGCTCCGCTATCGTGCGCGGGACGGGCCCGGTCCGGGCCCCGCGGACGGGGAGTGCGACGGCCATGGGACTGATCACCCTGGTGCTGGTGATGCTGCTGGCGGTGGTGGCGAGCGGTTTCCTGGTCAGGCTGCTGCCGGTTGCCCTGCCCCTGCCGCTGGTGCAGATCGCGCTGGGTGCCGGCATCGCCGCGGTGGCCGATCTGGGCATCCGGCTTTCGCCCGAGGTCTTCTTCCTGCTGTTCCTGCCGCCGCTGCTGTTTCTGGACGGCTGGCGCATCCCCAAGCCGGGGCTGTTCCGCGATTACGGTGCGATCCTGCAGCTGGCGCTGGGGCTGGTGGTGTTCACCGTGCTGGGCATGGGCTTCTTCATCCATTGGATGATCCCGACCATGCCGCTGGAGGTGGCCTTTGCGCTGGCGGCCGTGCTGTCGCCCACCGATCCGATCGCGGTGACGGCGATCGCCGCCCGCAGCCCGCTGCCGGCGCGGGTGATGCATGTGCTGGAAGGCGAATCGCTGCTCAACGACGCCTCGGGCCTGGTCTGCCTGCGCTTCGCGGTGGCGGCGCTGCTGACCGGCGGTTTCTCGATGTCCGAGGCGCTGCTGAGCTTTGCGCAGCTGGCGCTGGGCGGGCTTGCGACGGGTGTGCTGATCACCCTGGGCGCCACCTGGATCAAGGGCCGGATCAGCCGCCATGCCGGCGAGGAACCGGGCATCGAGGTGCTGATCAGCCTGTTGATCCCCTTTGGTGCCTGGCTGGTGGCGGACCGGCTGGGTGTGTCGCCGATCCTGGCGGCGGTGGCCGCGGGCATCACCATGTCCCATGCCGAGATCCGCGGTCAGGTTCAGGCGATCACCCGGGTGCGGCGCAATGCCGTCTGGGACACGGTGCAGTTCGCCGTCAACGGCGTCATCTTCGTGCTGATGGGCGAGCAGCTGCCGGCGATCCTGTCGGGCGCCGTCACCGCGGTGCGCGAGACCGGCCATCACGAGGCCTGGTGGCTGGCGGTCTATGTGCTGGCGATCACGGCCGGGCTTGCGGCGCTGCGCTGGCTTTGGGTCTATGTCTCGCTGCGCCTGACCCTGCTGCGCCGGCACGAGGGGGCGCCGCTGTCGCGCGGCACCATTCATCGGCTGGTGGGGGCGATGACGCTGGCGGGGGTGCGCGGTGCGATCACCCTGGCCGGCATCCTGACCCTGCCGCTGATGCTGGACCACAGGACCGGTTTTCCGGCGCGCGATCTTGCGATCTTCCTGGCGGCCGGGGTGATCCTGGCCTCGCTGATCGCGGCCGCGATCGGCCTGCCGCGGGTGCTGAAGGGGCTGGCGCCGGATGCGCTGGCAAAGCCGGACCAGACCGCCGACCGCATCCGGGCGGCGGCGGCCCGGGCGGCGATCCTGGCGGTGGAGCGCGCCCAGCACGAGATGTCGGCGGGGCGCACCGATGCCGATCTGCATGCCGCCGTGGCGGCCCGGGTGATGGAGCTGTATCGCCGCAGGCTGGATGCCGACAGCCCGGATGCGACCACGGCCGATCTGTTCCGTCGCACCGACGAGATCGAACGCCGGCTGCGGCTGGCGGGGCTGAGGGCCGAGCGGGCGGAGATTTTCCGCATTGCCCGCGCCCGCGAGATCGATGACGACCTGGCCCGCCGGCTGGTACGCGAGATCGACCTGATGGAAGCCCGCTATCTGGCCTGACCGCCGGGGCCCTTCAGTTCATTTGGTGAAGATGCAGTAGCAGCCATTGGTGAACATGCACCAGGGTGAGCCGGCGCCGGCGACCTGATCCAGCGCCTGATCGTCGAGTTCGTCATTCGGACGGCCATCGGTCGCGCGGCTGTGAAACTGCCGCTCGATTTCCGCGGCGTCGATGTCGAGCCCGTTTGCGCGGGCAACCTCTTCCAGCCGGCGCGAGGCGGCGCCGATATCGCCACCCTCGCCCAGCAGGTCGGGGTTGGACTGGATGATGTCCTTCAGCTTGTCGAAATCACGGCTCATGGCGGGTATCCGGTGTGATGTGCTGATCCGGGCCTGACGCTAGCGCCTGTCGGCGGCTTCCGCCATGGTCGGCCGTGGCCGATGTCGACGACCGTGTACCGCGGCTCAACCGAACGGCAGCAGAAAGCAGGAGGTCTGCGGCCCGCCATGGGCGAGGGCGTCCGCATGGCAGAGCCCGGCCAGGCCCTTGAACAGGCAGGGATCCGGCGCGGCCAGCGGCGGGGCGTCGCTCCAGAGCACCGGCGGGCCGCACAGAGGCCCGGGGACCGTTCGGCCGGCCCGGATGAGGATGATCCGGCGGCCGGCATCGCCGCAGCAGAGATCCCCGGCGCCCGAGGAGGGGGCGCCTGCCGTCGTGGCGAGGGCCGTGTCCAGCTCCGCGCGCCGGTCGGCGAAGATGTCGGGTGCCAGATTGAGCAGGGCCAGCCGGGCGAGCGCGATGCCGGCCGCGCCATGGCACCAGGCGGTGGCGGGGCGATGACCGCGATCGGGGGAGGGCCAGTTGGCGCGGGCCGGATCGAACAGCCGATCTTCGGCCGTCAGCGCCCGGCGGGCGGCATCGATCAGGACCGGGGTATCGGTCACGGTGCCGGCGGCGGCCAGCGCCACCGCCATGCCCGACTGGCCATGGGCAAGGCCCGCCAGCACCGGGCCGCGCGCCGGCCGCCAGATCAGGGCATCGCCATCGGTGGTGGCCATGGCGATGAGGCGGTCGGCCTGGCGCCGAAGCTGTCGAGCCAGCGCGGCCGAGGGGGCGCGGCTGTGCAGGAAGGCGAGGGCGACCACCAGCCCGGCCAGGCCGTCATGCAGGTCGAACGGCAGGGGTGCGGTGGTGTCGTCGGGATCGGCGGTGCGGGCGAGGCGGGAAGCATCGCCGATGAACGCCGGATCGTCGAGCAGCTCCGCCGCCCAGACCAGACCTGCGATCATGCCGCCCAGCCCGTCGGCATAGCCGGGGCCGAAGGCTGCAAGCGCGTTATCCGCCCCGGGATCTGCGATGAAGCGGCGGAGCGGCAGAAGGGCGGCCCGTGCGGCGTCCAGCCAGTCGGACCGCCCGGCCAGACGGCCGGCCTGGGCCAGCGCCAGCGCGATGCCGGGGCTGCCGTGATAGAGGCCGTGGCCGGCCGGCCGCCAGGCGATCGGCGGGCGTTCATGGGGGCGGATCCAGTCGATCCCGCCATCGCTGCGGGGCAGGGCGGTGGCGACCAGATGCGCCGCCAGTCCCTGGTAATCGGCGGCTGCCGGCCGGACCGGCGCCAGCACCTGGCCGAGCATGCCGCCTGCGCGCCGCCGGTCGACATCCGACAGCGCGCGGGCCTTTGCGATGATGCGGGCCCGCGGGGGCGGGGCGAACCGGCCGATCGGGCTGCCATCGGCTTCGCTGAGCCGGCCATCGGCCGGATCGAAGCGGAAAGCGGGCACGTCGAGACGGGCGAGCGCGCGCGCCTCTGCCGCCAGCAGGCCCGGCCAGAGACCGGCATCGATGCCCGGCTGTGGCGGCCGGTGGGCGATGCGTGCGGCCTGGGCGGCGGGCGCCTCCGGGGCATCGGCCAGGTCCGGCTCGGCCAGACGCACCAGCAGGCGGCGATAGCTTTCGGTGGGCAGGGCGACATGGCGGCAGAGCGCGCCGGTGAAGGCGAGGGGGCCGTCTGCGGCGGCCAGCGCATCGCGATGGGCGATCAACACCTCCATCGCCGCGTCATGGCCGTCGACCAGCGCCGGGACCCAGGGGGTGACATCCGCCTCCCGGCCGTCGAGGACGGGGCGGCAGGGATCTTCTACCGGCACCGCCACCGTTGCGCGGCGGATCCAGTCGGTGCCGATATGGCACCAGCCATTGTCGGGCACGGTCGCCGCCGGCAGCACCGGGCCGAGGCAGCCCATATTGCGCCAGAGCCCGCCCCTGTGCGACGCCCCGCCCGGCAGCGGCACCAGAAAGGGCAGCAGCCCGGTGGTGAGCAGGGCAGGCGTGGCTTCCAGCCGGTCGAGGGCGGGTGACGCCGCGGGCAGGCCGAACAGGCATTCGAGATCGACCACCACCGGTGCGGCGCCGGCCGCGATCAGATTGTCGGAATGCACGTCATTGGCGCCGAGCAGGTCGAGCAGCGCTGCAAGCCCGCCCAGGCGGCGGTGGAAGGCCTCCACCTCCGCCGTAGCGGTACAGGGGGCCCGCTCCACCCAGGCCATCCAGCCATGGCTGCCGCAATCAATCACCGCCGGACAATGCTGCGGCGGCAGGCGGCGGCGCTGGCCGGCGCTCATCCGCTCGTCAAGCCAGCCGAGCAGGGCGAAGAAGCCGGCTTCGGGCGCAAGGCCGCGCGGTTTGAAGGCGAGCGCCCGGCCGTCGGCAAGATCGACCCGCGCCACGCCGCGGCCATGGCCATGGGGGTCCGACAGGCCGAAGGTGATGGTCGTGATGTCGGGAGCGGGACCCGTGAGCGGGGCCAGCCGGTCGCGGTCGGCGGCGAAGGCGCGAAGCAGATCGGCCGCCGCCGCCCGGCCATCGGCCGCGACCCGGTCCAGACGCGAGGCCAGGACCGGGTGCCGGGCGCACACAGCCTGCCAGCCACCTGCGATCAGCCCGGCGATGAAGGCGTCATGGGCGGCGGAAGAGGTGCCGGCCGGTGGCCGGTCGAGCAGCAGCGCGGCGGCCGGCAGGGGCGGGCGGCGGGTTTCGAACAGCTGGAAGACCAGCGGCGCCGCGATGGCGGCAAAACGTTCGGCCAGGTGATCGGCGAGGCCGCGGATCGCGGCCATCCGCCAGCCCTCTGCCACGCCGGGCAGGGCATCCAGGCCCATGGCCGCCGCCTGGCCGAGCGGTCGGAACAGGCCGTCGAAGGGCAACGTCGTCACCTCAGGGCACCAGCACGGTATCGTCGACCCCGAACACCCGGTTGAAGGCGATCCGTCCGGGCGGGGTGACGGTCAGGGTCCGGCTGGTTTCGGCCCGCCGTACCCAGCCCTGGTCCAGGGCATGGGTGAACAGGGCAGCCCCCAGCCGGCCGGCCAGATGATGGCGGCGCTCACTCCAGTCCAGGCAGGTGCGGCAGAGCGGCCGGCTGCCCCGGCCGACATCGATCGCAATGCCGTGATCGTGGAAGAAATCACGGCCGCGGGCGGTGACGGCACCCGATCCGTCGGCGACCGCAACCAGCCCGCCGGCTTCCAGCGCCGCGGCCAGGCCAACCCCCAGCCTGCCGGCCATGTGGTCATAGCAGCTGCGGGCGGCCCGCAGCGCCAGATCGCGCGGCCCGACCGGCCGATGGCGCACCGGGCCGGTGGCGGCGACGGTCATCAGCGCCTCGATCACCTCGGCGACGGCGGGGGAGGCCAGGCGGACATAGCGGTGCCGGCCCTGGCGTTCACCGGTGATCAGCCCGGCATCGGCCAGCTTCGCGAGATGGCCGCTGGTGGTCTGGGGGGTGACGCCGGCATGGGCGGCCAGCTCGCCCGCGGTCAGTGCCCGGCCGTCCATCAGGGCGGTCAGGATATTGGCGCGGGCGACGTCGCCGATGACGGCGGCGATTTCGGCGACCAGCTGTCCGGAGGCGATGTTCGGCGTCATCGGTGATGGCTCCTGTCTGTCCGCCGTCATAGAGCGTGATGATGCGCAGGCGCAGGCGGGATGCCAAGACCCATGACGTTCAGCCGCCGCCTACCAGCAGGCGCAGCCCCAGCAGGATCAGGGCACCGAAAAACACCCGGCGGAAATGGCGTTCGGGCAGGCGGCGGCGCAGCCGGGCGCCCAGTGCCATGCCCGCCACCGCCGGGATCACCGCCAGGGCCGAGGCGAGGCCGAGTTCGGGGGTGAGCAGCGACCGGCCACCGAGGGCAAGGCCGAGTGCCGCGGTCGATACCGCGAACAGCAGGCCCATGGCCTGGACCAGGGCGTTGCGGTCCAGCCCCAGCGCCTGCAGCCAGGCCACACCCGGTACCACGAAGGATCCGGTGAGCCCGGTGAGCAGGCCGTTCACCGCACCGATCACGGGTGAGATCCAGGGTTCGGCCCGGGGCGGGGCGCGGAAAGAGAGGCCGGCGAGACCGGCGGCGCCATAGATCATCACCACCGCCCCGAGCAGCCGGGCGAGCCGGTCCGGATCGGTTTCAGCCAGGATCGCCACACCCATCCAGATGCAGGGGATCGAGACCAGCAGCAGCGACCAGAGCCGGCGGAGCAGCGGTTTCAGGTGGCCGCCGGTCAGCGCCTGCTGAAGATTGGTCACGAAAGACGGCACCAGCAGCAGGGCCATGGCTTCGGGCAGGCCGGTGATGCCGGCCAGCACCGCCAGCGAGACGGTGGGCATGCCGAAGCCGACCACACCCTTGACGGTGCCGGCAAGCAGGAAGGCGCCGGCGACGGCGAGTATCAGGGCGGGATCGGTTTCAGAGAGCATCGGCCGGGGCCTCCGCGCGCTGCGTGAGACCATAATCGCGCAGCGTGGTCGCGACCCTCAGGCGATAATCGGCGAAGACGCCGGAACGGCCGACCGCCTGGGCCATGCGATGGGCGCCGTCGCGCCGCCAGGCATCGACCGCGGCCATGTCGCGCCAGGCGGAGAGCGACAGCAGATGGCCGGGGCGGGCGAGGTTCTCGAAGCGCTCGACCGACACGAAGCCGTCGACCTCGCCGAGGCGCGGGCTGAGCATGGTGGCATGTTCGAGATAGGTCTGGCGGCCGATCTCGGTCGGAACGGCTTCGAAGACGACGAGGATCATGGGATGACCAGGCTCCTGAGGAGGATGTAGCCCGCAGATCCTAGCCCGTCGATATGCCCCGATGTTTCGGCCCCGGCCGAAATGAGGCTGGAACCAGGGTGAGCATGGAACCATGGGCCTGGCATGCCGGTTCAATCGTTTCAACGGACTCTGACGGAAGGTCATCGAGATGAAGATCGTGCGACGTGGATCTGCCGCCTGGTCGGGCGGCATCAAGGACGGCAAGGGATCGGTTTCCACCGAAAGCGGGGCGCTCAACGCCTATCCCTATGGCTTCGCGGCCCGGTTCGAGGATCAGGCCGGAACCAATCCGGAAGAATTGCTGGCGGCGACCCATGCCGGCTGCTTCACCATGGCCTTGTCGCTGATCCTGGGCGAGGCGGGGCTGACCGCCGACGAGATGAAGACCGAGGCGAAGGTGACCCTGGAAAAGGTCGCCGACGGTTTCGAGATCACCGCGGTTCATCTCTCGCTCACCGCCAAGGTGCCGGGCGCCGATCAGGCGAAGTTCGAGGAACTGGCCGCCAAGGCCAAGGCCGGCTGCCCGGTCTCGAAAGTGCTGAAGGCCAAGATCACGCTGGATGCGACGCTCGCCGCCTGAGGCTCGATCGTCTTCAGGCTTCAGGTTTCAGCCTTCGGGCGGCGGGGCGGAGAGCAGCGTCTCCGCCGCCCAGATCCAGCGGTCGATCAGCTCGCGCTCGGTCTCGGGCCGTCGCGAGATCTGGCGCGAGACCGCGAGGCCGCGCAGGACCTGGATGGTCATCTCCACCACCGCGGCATAATTCGGCCGGTCGGCGACCGGCGCGAACAGGGCCGAGACCACCCGTTCGCGATCGCTGCGGGCATCGCGTTCGGCGGCGCGGATCGCGGCCTGAAGATCGGGATCGGTGCGGGCGGCGGCCCAGAGTTCCAGCTCGGCCATGAAGGCGGGCTGGCTGCTCATCTCCACCAGGCTGCGGATCGCGCGTGCGACCGGGCTCGTGTCCGGTTCGTGATGTTCCAGCGCGCGCGAAACCGCGGCGTCGTTGCGCCGGACCAGCTCGCCGATCGTGGCCGAGAGCAGGGCGGCATGGCTTGGGAAATGATGCAGCAGCGCGCCGCGGCTGGCGCCGGCGCGGCGCTGGACTTCCAGCGTCGTGGTCCGCGCCACGCCGCGTTCGATCAGCGAGGTGACCGCCGCATCCAGCAGGCGCTGCCGGGTCTGGTCGCGCTGCTGGTCGCGGAGCGAGGGCCGGGCAGCGGAAGCATCGGTCATCTGGCGGCGTCTCCGGCAGCGTGTGAGCGAGGTGGGGGATTGCAAGCACGCCCGGCGGCGGATTGCAACCCGCGACCATGGGTGGCGCTTCGACAGTCAGGATTGACTGTCTGTGGGGTCGAGTCATACAGTCAATATTGACTGTGAAGCCTGAACCCCCCTCGACCGGAGCCCCCGATGCCCGATTTCGCCACCCTGCGGATCGACCAGGATCCCGCATCGCCCCGCATTGCGCGGCTGCTGCTGAACCGTCCCGAACGGCTGAACGCCATCACCGACCAGACCCCCCGCGACATCCGCGAGGCGGTCGCCTGGGCCGAGGCCAATGATCAGGTCCATGTGATCGTGGTCGAGGGCGCGGGGAAGGGCTTCTGCGGCGGCTATGACCTGGCCGATACGGCAGAACAGGTGGTGGAGCACCCCTGCCAGCAGGAAAGCTATCCCTGGGATCCGATGGTCGACTACGCGTACATGAAGCGGAACACCGAGGATTTCATGAGCCTCTGGCGCTGTTCCAAGCCGACCATCGCCAAGGTCCATGGCGCGGCGGTGGCCGGCGGCAGCGACATCGCGCTTTGCTGCGACCTGCTGGTGATGGCCGAGGATGCCCGCATCGGCTACATGCCGACCCGTGTCTGGGGTTGCCCGACCACGGCGATGTGGACTTACCGGCTGGGGCCGACCCGCGCCAAGCAGCTGATGTTCACCGGCGACGTGATCGACGGTCGCACCGCCGCCGCCTGGGGGCTGGCCAACGAGGTGGTGCCGGCGGCGGAGCTGGAGGCGGCGACCCGGAAGCTGGCGGAGCGGATTGCCGGTGTACCGCGCGGCCATCTGGCCATGCACAAGATGGTGGTCAATCAGGTGATGCTGACCATGGGTCTGGAACAGAGCCAGATGATGGCGACCGTGTTCGACGGCATCACCCGCCACAATCCGGAAGGGCTGTGGTTCCGCCGTTATGCCCAGGCCGAGGGCTTCAAGGCGGCCGTCCAGTGGCGCGACAGCGGCCGGCCGATCCCCGAGGGCGATGAAGCCCGTGCAGCCATCCACCAGATGGACAACCGGGCCAAGGGCTGAGCCCGTTCGGGCATCGATCCCGCAAAAACAAGACGACAAGAAAACAGAACGACAGGGAGAAACGGCCATGATGCCGGAGACCGATCGGCGGGGGGCGGCGCTGCTGGCCCGCCTGGACGCCACACCCACGCCGCTGGCGCTGCTGGACCGGGTCGCGGCGGCCCGGCCGGCGCATCCGGCGCTGGAATACCTGCCCGATGCCGCGGGCACGCCGGCGGTGGTGGTGTCCTATGACAAGCTGCTGGCGGATGTCCGCCGGGCGGCAGCCGCTCTGCGCCGGCTGGGGGTCGGGCCGGAGGACGGGGTGGCGATCCTGCTGCCCTTCGTGCCCCAGGCCGTGACGGCGGTGCTGGCGGCCGCCACCGTGGGCACCGCCTTTCCGGTCAACCTGCTGCTCTCGGCCGAGGCGATCGCTGCCCAGCTGCGGCTGGCCCGGGTGCGGGTGGTGGTGACCATGGGGCCGCATCCGGCGCTGGATGTGCGGGCGCGGGTGGCGGCGGCCGTGGCGGACGCGCCTGGTGTCGCCACGGTCGTGGAAGTACCGGTGGGGCCCGAGACGACCGATGCGCTCGGCTGGACCGCCTTCCTGGCGCTGGGCGAGGGCGCCGGGCCGGTATCGCCGGGGGATGCCGACCGGGTCGCCGCTTTCATCCATACCGGGGGTACCACCGGCGCGCCGAAACTGGCGCGGTTGTCTGCCCGCAATCTGGTGGCGGCAACCCTGATGGTCGCCGCCGGCAACGGCATGGGCCCCGCGGACCGGGTGCTGACCGGGCTGCCGCTGTTTCATGTCGGCGGGCTGGTCGATGTGCTGCTGGCGGCGCTGTCGGAAGGGGCGACGGTGATCTTCCCGACCGCGACCGCCCTGCGCAACCCGGCCGTGGTCGGCCGGTTCTGGGAGATCGTCGACGAGACCCGCACCAGCCTGATCGGCAGTGTCCCCACCATTCTGGCGGCGATCGTCGATGCGCCGCGCGGCAGCTCCACCCTCGCCACGCTTCGCGGCCTTCTGACCGGCGGCTCGCCGCTGGCGCCGGAACTGGCGAAGCGGGTGGAGGCGGTGAGCGGCCGGCCGGTCTCGCAGCTCTACGGCATGACCGAAACCGGCGGCATCGTCGCGGTGCAGCCGGTGGATGGCCGTTTTCACGATCATGCCGTCGGCCCGCCGGTGCCGCTGATGCAGGTGACCGTGGCCCAGGGCGGCGAGATCCGCGTCGCCGGCCCCAATGTCTTTCAGGGCTATCTGACCGAGGCGGGTATCGAGGGAGTGCCGGCCGACGGCTGGTTCGCCTCGGGCGATCTGGGCGAGCTGCTGCCGTCGGGTGAATTGCGGATCACCGGCCGGGCCAAGGATGTGATCATCCGCAGCGGCCACAATATCGATCCGGTCCTGATCGAAGAGGTCGCCCATCGCCATCCGGCGGTCGCCCAGGCGGCGGCGGTGGCGATGCCCGACGATTATGCGGGCGAACTGCCGGTGCTCTATGTCATGCCCCGCGCCGGGGCGGAATGCCGGGCCGAAGATGTCGCGGCCTTCGTGGCCGCCGCGATCGCCGAACCGCCGGCCCGGCCGCGCCATGTCTTCGTGGTGCCGGATCTGCCGCTGACGCCGCTCGGCAAGATCGCCCGCTTTCGCCTGCGCCAGGACGCGACCCTGCACCGGGTGCGGGCGGCGCTCGCCGATATCGCCCCCGGGGCGGAGCTGCGCTGCACCGATCCTGCTGCCCGGCAGGTGGCGGTCGAGGTGCCGGGCGGTCTGGATGCCATGGTGCGCGCCGGCGTGGCTGCGGCGCTGGGTCGCCTGGGGCTCGAACTTGCCGCCGAGGCTTGACGGCGGGACGCCGATCTGCACAAGATGCGGCGTTCTCGGTTCCCCAGGTCCACAAGATCTGGGGCTAAGAGGGAATCCGGTGCGACGGAGGACACCCCCGTCAATGCCGGAGCTGTCCCCGCAACTGTAGGCGGAGAGCGGCCACGCAAGACCGGGCCACTGACGGGCAACCGTCGGGAAGGCCGGCGTGGCGGCGGTGACCCGCGAGCCAGGAGACCTGCCGGAACCTTGGAATGATACGTCCCTGGGCGGGGAGTCCCGGCGGGCGCATGGCGGTTTCCGTCCGGCGACCCGCGGGTTCTGATCCCGTGCCCGCGCGTTCGGCCTGCCCTGCGTTCATCCGGCCCCGGTCCGCAGATCGATGGGTGAACGCCATGACCTCTCTCGCCTTCGACTTCGACCGGCACGGCCATCTGGTTCCGGTGACGGCTCCGCTGCCGCCCGAAGCCGTGCCGCGCCGGCCGCAGGCGCCGATCCCGTTTCCGCTGGCCCCGAAGCCCGTGCCGGCCGATCTGGTGCTCGATCGGGGCCGCGATGCGCTGCTGACCGATTTCGGCAAGGCGACGCTGCGTGACCGCTATCTGATGCCGGGGGAGAGCTACCAGGATCTGTTCGCCCGGGTCGCCTGCGCCTATGCCGACGACCGGGCCCATGCCCAGCGGATCTATGATGCGATCTCGCGGCTCTGGTTCATGCCGGCGACGCCGATCCTGTCCAATGGCGGCACCAGCCGCGGCCTGCCGATCTCGTGCTTCCTGAACGCGGTGCCCGACAGCCTGGACGGCATCGTGCGCACCTGGAACGAGAATGTGGCGCTCGCCTCCAATGGCGGCGGCATCGGCACCTATTGGGGCGAGGTCCGTTCCATCGGCGAGCCGGTGAAGGGCTGCGGCGAGACATCCGGCATCATCCCCTTCATCCATGTCATGGACGGGCTGACGCTGGCGATCTCGCAGGGCTCGCTGCGTCGCGGATCGGCCGCGGTCTATCTGGACGTGCATCATCCGGAGATCGAGGAATTTCTTGAAATCCGCAAGGCCTCGGGCGATTTCAACCGCAAGGGCCTGAACCTGCATCACGGCATCGCGATCACCGATGCCTTCATGGAAGCCGTGCGCGACGGCGCCGATTTTCCGCTGATCAGCCCCAAATCCGGCGCGGTGATGCGCCGCATCGACGCCAGGCGGCTGTGGCAGCGGATCCTCGAGACCCGGCTGCAGACCGGCGAACCCTATCTTCTGTTCATCGACACGGTGAACCGGGCGCTGCCGCGCCACCAGCGGGCGCTGGGGCTCAAGGTCTCGACCTCGAACCTGTGCAGTGAAATCACGCTCGCGACCGGCGCCGATCATCTGGACGAGGAACGCACCGCGGTCTGCTGTCTTGCCTCGCTCAACATCGAAACCTGGGATCAGTGGCAGGGTGAGGCGGGGGTCGTCGAGGACGTGCTGCGCTTCCTCGACAACGTGCTGACCAGCTTCATCGAAACGGCACCCGACGAGATGGCCCGGGCGCGCTATTCGGCGATGCGCGAACGCTCGGTCGGGCTGGGCGTCATGGGCTTCCACGCCTTCCTGCAGGCGCGCGGCATCCCGTTCGAAAGCGCGATGGCCAAGGCCTGGAACCTTGCGATCTTCCGCAGGCTGCGCCAGGAGGCCGACCGGGCCTCGGTGTTCCTGGCCGAGGAGCGCGGCCCCTGCCCGGACGCGGCCGAGGCCGGCATGCAGGCGCGGTTCAGCCACAAGCTCGCCATCGCGCCCACGGCCTCGATCAGCATCATCTGCGGCGGCACCAGCGCCTGTATCGAGCCGATCCCGGCCAATATCTACACCCACAAGACGCTGTCGGGCGCCTTCCCGGTGCGCAACCCGCATCTGGCCCGGCTGCTGGCCGAACGCGGCCTCGACCGGCCCGAGATCTGGCAGTCGATCGTCGAGCACGAAGGATCCGTGCAGCATCTGGACGGGTTGACCGACGACGAGAAGGCGGTGTTCCGCACCGCCTTCGAGATCGATCAGCGCTGGATCGTGGAACTGGCGGCCGACCGTGCGCCCTTCCTGTGCCAGAGCCAGTCGCTGAACCTGTATCTGCCGGCCGATATCGATAAATGGGATCTGCACATGCTGCACTGGACCGCCTGGGAGCGGGGGGTGAAGAGCCTTTATTACTGCCGCTCCAAATCCATCCAGCGGGCGGGCTTTGCCGGCGGCACCCGTGCCGGGGCCAGCCTGGCCGCCACCGCACGCACCGATTACGAGGAGTGCCTGGCATGTCAGTGAGGCGCGTGATCGCCGGCGATCTCGATCCGATGACCCTGGTCGGCACCGGCCGGGTCGGGCTGCTGACGGCCACCGGCACCTATGACGTTGAGCGCTACCCCTGGGCCTATGCCTTCTGGAAGCGCCAGCAGCAGATCCACTGGATGGGCGAAGAGGTGCCGCTGGGTGGCGACGTCAAGGACTGGACCTCGGACCGGCTGAGCGAT
This sequence comes from Tistrella mobilis, assembly GCF_039634785.1. NCBI lineage: Bacteria > Pseudomonadati > Pseudomonadota > Alphaproteobacteria > Geminicoccales > Geminicoccaceae > Tistrella > Tistrella mobilis. The sequence continues at coordinate 23,259 of NZ_JBBIAB010000035.1, forward strand.
GCCGATCGCGGTCTGCTGACCCAGATCTTCCGCTTCTTCACCCAGTCGGATATCGAGGTCGGCGACAATTATCTGAAGCGCTATCTGCCGCTGTTCCAGCCGCTGGAAATCCAGATGATGATGGCCGCCTTCTCGAACATGGAGACGGTGCATATCGATGCCTATGCGCTGCTGCTGAAGACGCTGGGCATGCCCAAGGCCGAGTTCGAAGCCTTCCGCGACTATGCCGACATGCGCGCCAAGGCCGATTACATGCACAGCTTCGGCACCGGCACGGTGGCCGATGTGGCGCGGACGCTGGCCATGTTCGGCGCTTTCACCGAAGGCATGGCGCTGTTCGCAAGCTTCGCAATGCTGCTCAACTTCCCGCGGCACAACAAGATGAACGGCATGGGCCAGATCGTCAGCTGGTCGGTCCGGGACGAAAGCCTGCATTGCGAAGGCATCATCCGCCTGTTCCACGAATGGCACCGCGAGACCGGCGCGGTCACCCGGGCGGTGCGCGACGACATCACCGATGTGGCAAAGACCATGGTCGGCCTGGAAGACCGGTTCATCGATCTCGCCTTCGAGCTGGGGCCGGTCGAGGGGCTGCGGCCGGACGAGGTGAAGGCCTATGTCCGCTACATCGCCGACTGGCGGCTGACCCAGCTGGGCCTGACCCCCGTCCATGGCTGTTTCTCCGACCCCGACCAGGGCGCGCGGGCGCTGGTGCCGCACCCGCTGCCCTGGCTGGTGGAAATCCTGAACGGGGTCGAGCACGCCAATTTCTTCGAGCAGCGCGCGACCGAGTATTCCAAGGGCGCCACCCGCGGCGCCTGGGACGGGCCGGATGGCGTCTGGGCGGCCTTTGACCGCAGATCCGCCGATCAGACGGCTTCCAGGATCGTGGCGATGCCCTGACCGCCGCCGATGCACTGGGTGGCGAGCGCGAAGCGGCCGCCGCCCCGCATCAGCTGCTGTGCCGCCTTGGCGGTGATCCGCGCGCCGGTGGCCCCCAGCGGATGGCCGAGTGCTATGGCGCCGCCATCCGGGTTCACGATGTCCTCGGGGATCTCAAGCGCGCGCAGGCAGGCGACCGCCTGGCTGGCGAAGGCCTCGTTGATCTCGACCACGCTCAGATCACCCACCCCGATGCCGGCACGGGCAAGCGCCTTGCGGCTGGCCGGCACCGGGCCGATGCCCATGATCTCGGGCGGGCAGCCGGCAATCGCGGTGGCGCGGACCACCGCCATGATCGGCAGGCCCTGGGCGCGGGCGAAGTCTTCCGAGGTGACGAGAACCGCCACGGCACCATCGGTCAGCGGCGAGGCCGTTCCCGCGGTCACCGTGCCGTCGGCACCGAAGGCGGGCTTCAGCCCGGCCAGGCCTTCGAGCGTGGTTCCGGGGCGCAGGCAGCCATCGGCATCGACCACGCCGTCGGGTGTGTGCACCGCCACGATCTCGTCGGCAAGCCGGCCGGCCGCCTGGGCGTCGCGTGCCTTCTGCTGCGAGCGGAGGGCGAAGCCTTCCTGCGTCGCGCGGTCGATACCATAGCGCGCGGCCACGTTTTCGGCGGTGCGACCCATGGTGATATGGGCCTCGGTCATGATTTCGGCATCGGGCAGATCGGGGCTGCGGAAGCGCGGATTGGGCGAGAAGCTGAACCCGCCCTGGGGCACGCGGCTCATGGATTCGACCCCGGCGCAGATGAAGGCCTCTCCCGCACCGGTCGCGATCTGGCCATGGGCGATATGGATGGCCGACATCGACGAGCCGCAGAAGCGGTTGACGGTCATGCCGCCGGTTTCGATCGGCAGGCCGGCGAGCAGGGAAGCGATGCGGGCGACATTGTCACCCTGTTCGCCTTCGGGATAGGCGCAGCCCATGATCACGTCCTCGATCAGCCGCGGATCGAGTCCGCTGCGGTCGAGAAGGCCGCGCAGCGTGATCGCAGCCAGATCGTCCGGGCGCATGCCGGCGAGCGCGCCCTTGCGGGCGAAGTGGAACGGGGTCCGGACATAGCCGGCGATGACGGTGCGGGTCATGGGGGAGACACCTTCGGATGGGGCGGTGGCCCTTTACGGGAGCGGTCGATGCTGTTAATGATGATGATCATCATGATTGAGTCAACCCGTATCGGAGCCCGTCGTTCCCATGTCGAGCAGCACCACCGCCACGGCGCCGCGTGCCGTGCCTGCACCGGCCGAACTGGCCCGGGCCTTCGTCACCCCCGATCGCAGCCGCGCCCGGCCGGCCTGGGTGGAGCTGCCGCCGGCCCAGCGGGGTGAGCTGGCATTCGACGGCGAGACGCTTGCCCTTTATCAGTGGGGCACCGACGGCCCCGTGGTGGTGCTGGTGCATGGCTGGGACGGCAGCCATGCCGACATGGCCGGCTTCGTGGCGCCCCTGCTGGCGGCGGGAAGCCGGGTGGTGGCCTTCGATCTGCCGGGACATGGCCGCTCCGGCGGCGAGGTTGCGCCGATCCCGGTGCTGGCGCGGGCGGTGGCCGCGGTGATTGCGGCGGTGGGGCCGGTGGCGGGGCTGATCGCCCATTCGATCGGCTGTGCCGCTTCGGCCGTCGCCGTGCTGGAAGAGGGCGCCCGGGTGGCGCGGCTGGCCTTTGTGGCGGCACCGGCGCGCTATCTGGACGGTGCCCGGGCGCTGGCGGCGCAGATGGGGTATGACGAGGCGGCGCGCACGGCATTCGAGGCCGAGCTGGACCGCCTGGGCGCCCGTCTTCACGAGATGAACCTGCCGCGCCAGGCACGGACGGCGACGGTGCCGGCCCTGTTCTTCCATTCCGCCGATGACCGGGTGGTGCCGATCGCGGCGGGGCGCGCCTCGGCCGGGGCCTGGCCGGATGCCGCCATGGTGGAGCTGGACGGGCTGGGCCATGCCCGTATCCTGGCCGATGCCCGGGTGATCGCCCGGGCGGTGGATTTCGTCAGGCCGGCCGGCTGATCCCGTCGAGCAGGGCATCGATCGCCGTGGCGATCTCGGCATCGCCGAGCCGGCCCTCGCTCGCCGCCAGCGCCGCTTCGTTGAGCGCGCCCGAGAGCAGCAGCGCCATGGCCTGAACGGTGAGGCCGGGACGCAGCCGTCCGGCCTGGGCCAGGGCGTCGAGGCCCGCGATCAGCGTGCCCAGCGCATGGGCGGCATCCACCTCGCGCCAGACCTGCCAGCCGAGGACGGCGGGGCCGTCGATCAGCACGATCCGGCGGATGCCGGGGCGCATGCAGGCGGCCACGAAGGCGCGCGATCCCCGGCGCAGGGCGGCGAGGGCATCGGGTGCCGCAGCGGCGGCCGCGTCGATCGCGGCCACCACATCCTGCTGGGCATCTTCCAGAACCGCCCGGAACAGGGCCGCCTTGTCGGGGAACTGGTGATAGAGCGCGCCGCGGCTGAGCCCGGTGGCGGCGACCAGTTCCGGCGTGCCGGTCGCGGCATAGCCCTTGTCGGCGAAGGCCTTGCGGGCAGCCTGGATCAGCCGGCGCCGGGTGTCTTCCGAGCGCTCGCGATTGCTCCGTCGTCCGGTGCCTCCGGTCATGATTCGTCCAACCCCCAGCCTGTCCGGAGCTGACGCTACGCGCCCTGGGCGGCGCCCGCAATCGGGATATTTACAAACAGTCTGCCTGTTTGTTTAATGGTGGTGGTTGTTCACGAGCGGCCGGACGCGATGGCGCCCTGGGCCCGGGGGAGGGATGGATGATGAGAATCGACAGCTGGTATCCGGTGATCATGACCGATCGCGTGGTCGAGACGGCCGCCTTCTGGCAGACGCATCTGGGCTTCGCGCCGGTCTTCGTCGCGGACTGGTACGTGCATCTGCGCCATGCCACCCATCCCGAGGTGAACCTGGCGGTGCTGGACCAAGCCCACGAGACCGTACCGGCCGGATATCGCCGGCCGGTCGGTGGCGTGCTGCTGAACCTGGAGGTCGACGACGTTGATGCCGAATGGGCAAGGCTTCAGGCAGCCGAGGGGGTCGAGGTGCTTCAGCCGCTGCGTGACGAGGCCTTCGGCCAGCGGCATTTCATCATCCGCGATCCGGCGGGGACACTGATCGATCTGATCCGGGTGATCCCTGCCACCGACGCCTATGCCGATGCCTGGGTCCAGGGCTAAGCCATTGGTCAGAGAATGAAGTCGGCGGCCGTCAGGCTGCTGATGCCGGTGACCAGGATGCTCATATCCGAGGATCTGTCGCCGTCGAGGTCGGCGTAGACCAGCACGCCACCGGTCACCGCAGCCACCCGTACTTCGCCCCCTTTGCCCGAATAGCCGGCGCTGCCGACATAGGTGAAGGCCTGATTGCCGCTGGTGCCGGTGACCGCATCAATGGCCGAGAGGTCGATGCGATCCCCCTGGGCATGGGAGAAGTCCTCGATCCGGTCGCGGCCGGCGGCGGCAACGGTGCTCTCCGAGGCGGCGGTGTAGACGAAGCTGTCGCGCCCGGTGCCGCCGCTCAGGATATCGGCGCCCTTGCCGCCCTGCAGACGGTCATTGCCGGCGCCACCGTGGACCCGGTCGACGGTTTGCGACCCGATGAAGACGTCATTGCCGGCATTGAGCCAGATCGTCCGGCCATTGGTGATCTTTGTGACGCCGGAGAGGTTGAAGTCGTCATTGCCATCCGTGCCGTTGAGGTCGGCCTTGGTGAAGGCAAGGATTTCGACCGAGGCGGCGGCGTCCAGGGTCAACGCAGAGGTCTCGGCGCCTGCAACCACCTGCAGGGTATCCGTGCCGGTGCCGCCGCGGATGATATCGGCGCCGAAATCGCCCTGGACCCGGAAGATGTCGTTGCCGCCGTCGCCGAGCAGCGTGTCGCTGCCGCCGCCCCCTTCGATGATGTCGTTGCCGGCGCCGCCTTCGATGCGGTCGTCACCCTCGCCGCCATGAACGTCGTCGACGGTTCCGGAGCCGGTGAAGACGTCATCGCCGTCATTCAGCCAGATGGTGCGCCTGCCGATGATCGTGGTGATGCCGCTGAAGTCGAAATGATCGTTGTCATCCGTGCCGCTCAGATCGAAGCCGTTGAACTTCAGGACTTCGACCGACGCGCTGGCCGGCAGCCGCAGGCTGCTGGTCTGGGCGCCGCCGACGATCTCGAGCGTGTCGGTGCCGGTGCCACCGCTATAGGAATCGACCCCGAAGGCGCCCTGGACGCGGAAGATGTCGTTGCCATTGCCGCCGTTCAGTACATCGCTGCCGGCGCCGCCTTCCAGGATGTCGTTGCCGTCGCCACCCAGAAGCCGGTCATTGCCGTTGCCGCCGTCGACCATGTCCCCGGCCTTTGAGCCGTTGAAGCTGTCGGCCCCCGATCCGAGACGGATGGTCTGACGGTTTTCATAAGCGGTGACGCCCGAGAGATCGATGGTGTCGCGTCCGCTGGTGCCTTCCAGCGCAGCACCGGCCTCGAAGCGCAGGATTTCGATCGAGGCCGATGCGTTGAGCGACAGATAGCTCACCTGAGTGCCGCCTGCGATCACCACACGGTCGGTGCCGGTGCCGCCCAGGATCTTGTCCTGGCCGGTCCGTCCCTGCAGCACAATGCGGTCATTGCCGTCATTGCCGATCAGCGTGTCGTTGCCGATACCGCCTTCGAGGATGTCGTCACCGGCCCCGCCATCCAGGCGATCGTCGCCGGTGCCGCCATGAACGCTGTCACCGGCGGCCGAGCCGGTGAAGCGGTCATCGCCGTCGTTCAGCCAGATCGTCCGCCGGCCGATCAGGCTGATCACACCCCCAAGGTTGAACACGTCGTCGCCATCCGTGCCGGTGAGGTCGAAACCGGCAAAATCGATCCGCTCCACCGACGCCTTGGTGCCGAGCACGAAGCTGGCGGTACTGACCCCGTCGGTCAGCCGGATCGTGTCGGTACCGGCACCGCCCCGGAAGGTGTCGGTGCCGGTCGCGCCCCAGATCAGGAAGGTGTCGTTGCCGTTGCCGCCGTCATAGAGATCATTGCCTTCGCCGCCATCGAGGATGTCGTTGCCGTCGAGCCCGTAGAGCGTGTCGGCGACATCGGTGCCGGTGAGCCTGTTATTGCCCGAGGTGCCGCGGATGGTTGCCATGGATCTGCCACTTCATGTGAGGCGACGGGAACGTCGGTCGCCATCCTGCGGCAGGCCGGCTGCAAAGTAAATCGCGGACGCAGAGGCAGTCAGAGGATGAAGTCGCTTGCGACAAGGCTGCCGACCCCGGCCACCAGGATGGCGAAATCGGCAAAGCGATCGCCGTTGATATCCCCCTCGATCAGCAGGTCGGATGTGGCTGACACCACATGAAGCTGCATGGCCTTGCCGGTAAAGCCGGACGTGCCGATGAACAGAAATGTCCCGGCGAATGCAGAGAGGTCGATCTTGTCGCCACCCGCCCGACTGAAGTCGAGGATGGTGTCACGCCCCGAGGCCGCAGTCGTACTGTCGCCGGTACCCGTATAGATGAAGCGATCAGCACCGGTGCCGCCGCTGAGCCTGTCGGCGCCGATCCCCCCTTCGAGCAGGTCGGCCTCATTGCCCCCTGAAATGGTGTCGTTGCCGCTGCCGCCATGAAGGACGTCGTTGCCGGCCCCGCCCTTCAGGATGTCGTCGCCGTCGCCGCCGTCGACGAGATCGGTGACGGCGCTGCCGGTGAACTGGTCGTTGCCGGCGCCGAGGCGGATGACGGTGGTCTTGGTGTAGCCGCCGAGACCCGAGAGATCGAAGATGTCGGCGCCGACGGTGC
>NZ_JBBIAB010000036.1 GCF_039634785.1 Tistrella mobilis
AATCAGGCGGCTTCTCTCCAGGCTTCTGTTCGCGACACAACGCCACGCAGGGGACGTCTGGGCATGGTTTCGGTGGCGGCAGTCACATCAAGCGGTTGCGGCCATTTCGCATCGGGCGAAAAGATATAATATGCAACTGTAGTACTAGGCAGCTTTCAGGGCGTGGTCCAGTTTCAATCCACGCACCCGCAAGGGTGCGACGCTGGTGGTTCTATGGATGATCCATCGGCAATCTGTTTCAATCCACGCACCCGCAAGGGTGCGACCGGGGCGCGCGGCCCGAGGTTGCGGGCTTTGTCGTTTCAATCCACGCACCCGCAAGGGTGCGACCTTCGCGCATCTTCACCACGCCGCCCACGATCTCGTTTCAATCCACGCACCCGCAAGGGTGCGACGGCGATCCGGGATGTCTTCCAGGGCGCGGGTCAGTTTCAATCCACGCACCCGCAAGGGTGCGACTCGGCGGCGGCGACCGGTCCCGCCCCGGCCCCGAGTTTCAATCCACGCACCCGCAAGGGTGCGACCGCTCAGGCTGCGACGGTAGCGGAAGGGTCCGAGTTTCAATCCACGCACCCGCAAGGGTGCGACGTGCGCTCACCGGTGCCGGTGTCGATGTGCAACGTTTCAATCCACGCACCCGCAAGGGTGCGACACGGAGGCGCCGGGCGGGTGGCGGTGGACGTGGTTTCAATCCACGCACCCGCAAGGGTGCGACCTTGGCGCCATAGCGGTCGCCAAGGATGCTCATGTTTCAATCCACGCACCCGCAAGGGTGCGACAGCTTGATCACAGCCACCAGATCGGCCGCCGTGTTTCAATCCACGCACCCGCAAGGGTGCGACCTGGAGCTGCTGCTCCGCACGCCGCTGGAGAGCTGGTTTCAATCCACGCACCCGCAAGGGTGCGACTTGTGCATCAATAACACAATATCAACACCAAATAGTTTCAATCCACGCACCCGCAAGGGTGCGACACCATTCGCCGGCAGCGCTTGCGCTGCACGCGGCGTTTCAATCCACGCACCCGCAAGGGTGCGACGTCGCCGTCGGTGGCGGATCAGTATGTCGCCGTGATGTTTCAATCCACGCACCCGCAAGGGTGCGACAGCGGTTCCCGGATGTCGGGGGCCGACGGGGTGGTTTCAATCCACGCACCCGCAAGGGTGCGACCAGGCCGCGTCCGCCGTCTGGTCCCGTGTTTCGGTTTCAATCCACGCACCCGCAAGGGTGCGACGATCCCCTGCCTTGCCCGCGTTTCGGGCGGCGGAAGTTTCAATCCACGCACCCGCAAGGGTGCGACACAATGCCAGCGCGGCTTCCTGGCCCAGCAGCTGTTTCAATCCACGCACCCGCAAGGGTGCGACTGGTGGACATGGGCGCGTCGACCGTCCGGCCGGTTTCAATCCACGCACCCGCAAGGGTGCGACGATCGTCTCGACAAGGGCGGCGGCGCGTGGATCGGTTTCAATCCACGCACCCGCAAGGGTGCGACGTGGATTGAAACATGTTCTAGGGCTTGCCCAGAGTTTCAATCCACGCACCCGCAAGGGTGCGACCGGAAGGGACCGGCGTTTGGTCCCAGGCGCTTGGTTTCAATCCACGCACCCGCAAGGGTGCGACACGCCACCATGTATGCCTTGTCGTGTGGGCCGCGTTTCAATCCACGCACCCGCAAGGGTGCGACGTGCGGCGCAAGCTGCGATGGATCTGGACCGCACGTTTCAATCCACGCACCCGCAAGGGTGCGACCGGCTTCGCGGGCGGCTATGAAATCTACGCCCGCGTTTCAATCCACGCACCCGCAAGGGTGCGACGCGCGGGCGGGACGCGCAGGGGCGTGAGGTCCTGTTTCAATCCACGCACCCGCAAGGGTGCGACCGAGGTCGGCGAGCGTCGCCGACTGCCGTTCCAGGTTTCAATCCACGCACCCGCAAGGGTGCGACGCGGGTGATGTCGCGGGCCGGCTGACCGGCCCACGTTTCAATCCACGCACCCGCAAGGGTGCGACCATTTCAGGTCTGGCACACGACTGGCCGGCTGACGTTTCAATCCACGCACCCGCAAGGGTGCGACATTGGCGCGGCCGAGGCGGCGATCACCTCGGCGGTTTCAATCCACGCACCCGCAAGGGTGCGACTTTCTTTACGGCGATGTGACGCCATGGGCTTGCGTTTCAATCCACGCACCCGCAAGGGTGCGACATCGACCAGGGCCAGACCTTTGAGGCGTTCGAAGTTTCAATCCACGCACCCGCAAGGGTGCGACGATAGCGGCGGCTATGTCTGCGCCCTACAGGCTGTTTCAATCCACGCACCCGCAAGGGTGCGACCCTCGTCGACCGGCTCGGCGGCAGCGATGTCGAGTTTCAATCCACGCACCCGCAAGGGTGCGACGCGGGCGGTCGGGTCGGTCCGATCGGCCGCAACGGTTTCAATCCACGCACCCGCAAGGGTGCGACCATCCATTCCAAGCGGCTCGATACGCCGCTGTGGTTTCAATCCACGCACCCGCAAGGGTGCGACGCTGCTGGTGATGGGGCAGATCGTCCCGGCTGAGTTTCAATCCACGCACCCGCAAGGGTGCGACGCACCCCCCTTTAATACCCTGAATCGCGGGTGCAAAAAATGCGGTTTGCGCGAACCTCCGGCGGATTCATGCTGAGGTATGAGGCGCATGTCATGAAAAATGTCCGACACCCTGTAAAACTGCCAAAAATTTTCGCGCGAACCTCCCGGGGTTTTTACGGGTGCTTGGGGTTCGCGGGCAGGATGGCCAGGGGGTGTTTTTAACCGGGTTGGCTGAGCGCCGCCGTCCAGGCGGCCGCCATACGCAGGATGGCGGCCTCGCCGAAGCGGGGGCCGATGAATTGCAGGCCGATCGGGGGATTCGCAGGATTCGCAGAATTTGCGAAGTTTGTGAATGTTACGTCATTCACAGGCTTTGCAATTCCCATGGATTGAACCGGCACGGAGACCGCCGGCAGCTTCGCAAAATTCGCAAGCGCGGTGAAATCGGCCTGGCCGGCGGGGACCGGCGCGTCATGGGCGAAGGCGGTCTGGGGGGCCGTGGGCAGGATGAAGGCGTCGAGGCCGGCCAGGGCGGCACGGGCGGCGACGCCGATTTCGGCGGTGCGGCGGTATGCGCCCGCCAGCCGGGCGGCGCTGGCATCGCGGCCATAGCGCAGGGCGGTGGCGAAGCTCTCGCTCACGCCCTGGGGCGTGGTGGTGCCGTCGGGGCCCATCAGTTCGGGATGCAGCTCGGCCGCCTCGGCCTCGGAAATCAGCAGCCCGTCGCGGCGCGCGCGGCCGGGCGACCAGCCGGGGATGGCGACCGGCTGGATGATGGCACCCAGATCGCGGAGGATGTCGAGCGCGCGGGCGAAGGCCTCGCGCACCGCCGGTTCGGTCTCGACGGCGTCGATCTCACGCGGCAGGCCGAGGCGCATGCCGGCCAGGCCGCGGCCGGCGGGCATCGCCGTCCAGCCGGCGGGCGCGGGTTCGGCCACCGGGTCGGCGGGGTCGAAGCCGGCCAGGATCCGGGTGACCAGGGCCAGATCGTCCACCGACCGCGCCACCGGCCCGATATGGTCCAGCGACCAGGCGAGCGGCACCACGCCGGCATTCGAGACGAGGCCGGTGGTCGGCTTCAGCCCCATCACGCCGCAATAGGCGGCCGGAATGCGCACGGAGCCCATGGTGTCGGTGCCGAGCGCCACCGGCACGAAACCGGCCGCCACCGCCGCACCCGAGCCGCCGGACGAGCCGCCCGGGGTGCAACCCGGCACGGCTGGGTTGCAACAACGGCCGAAATGCGGGTTATCGGTTGTGGCGCCGAGCGCACCCTCATGCATGTTGAGCGTGCCCAGGATCACCGCGCCCGCCGCACGCAGCCGCGCCACGGCCGGCGCATCTGCGGCCGCGATGCGGTTGCGCCAATAGCCCACCCCCGCCGACCAGGCGAGGCCGCGCACGGCGATATTGGCCTTCACCGCCACCGGCACACCATCGAGCGGGCCCAGCGGGCAGCCGTCGCGGAAACGGGCGGCGGAGGCCTTTGCCGCCGCCCGCGCGCGCTCGACATCCAGCTCGATGAATGCCCGGATGTCGCCATCCCGCGCCCGGATCGCCGCGATGCAGGCATCGAGCACCGCCAGCGGATCGGCCGTGCCATTGCCGTAGGCGGCCCCAAGCTCCGTTGCGGTGAGGCGGGTGAGATCCGCAGACACGGGCGTCGCGTTCATGTGCGTGGGCTCTTTCGGCGAAGAGGAAGATGACGGGAGAGCGGCGGGGGAGAGCGGCGGGGGAGACGGGCGGTCAGCGGCGCTTACTTGCGCTCGTCGATCAGCCGGACCGGCTTCTGGCGCACCTCTATGCCGGTCAGCGGCGCCAGCTCGCCCGGTGCCGCGAAAGCGACGCCGATCTCGACACCCAGGCGGGTGCGCAGGATCTTCTCGTAAGCCGCCTTCATCCCGGCGTCGCCCGCCCCGGTCCTGACCTCGACATGGACGGTCATCTCGTCGCGGCCCTCGATACGGGCGACGCGGCAGATATATTCGCCGGTCATCTCGGCGCGTTCTTCCGAGAGCAGCGCGCCGATGCCGGTCGGGAAGATGTTGATGCCGCGCAGCTTGACCATATTGTCGGACCGGCCCATGAAGCCGCGGATCCGGCGGAAATTGACGCCGGTGGATGAGGCGCCGGTCATCACCTCGGTCACGTCGTGGGTGTTGAAGCGGATGATCGGGAAGACGTCGTCCTTGAACAGGCAGGTGCAGACCATGTCGCCCAGCGCGCCGTCTTCGACCGGCAGGCCGGTATCGGGATCGAGTAGTTCCAGATACTGCGCATCCTCCATCACATACATGCCGTCCTGGTCGGGGCCCTGACCGGCGATGATGCCGGTGTCGCCGACACCATACCAGTCATAGACCTGGGCGCCGCCCCAGGCCTGGCTCATGGTCTCGCGGCTTTCGGCGCCGATATGGCCGGTGATCATGCGGATGCGGATGTCGCGGCCGGGCTCCATGCCCTCGGCGCGGGCGACATCGGCCAGGCGCTTCACATAGTCGCCGAAGCCGACCAGCACCGTGGCGCCGAATTCGCGCATCATCATGACCTGATTGACCGACCGGGTCTCGATGCCGGTGCCGGCGCTCATGAACCAGGCGCCGACCCAATGGCTCACCGCCTCGCGGACGTAATGGCCGCCATTGATCAGCCCGTGACCATAGACCGAATGCACCACATCCTCGCGCCGCATGCCCTGCCAGAGATAGGCGCGCGCCAGAAGACGGTTCTGCACCTCGCGGCTTTTGGCGCCATAGATCAGCGGCTGGGGCTTGCCGGTGGTGCCGCTGGTGGTCTGGAACACGACGGGCGGGCGCTGGCCGGCGGGGTAGCTGTCGAGCCCGTGGAAATCGCCCATGGGCGGATGGGCGGCGACCGAGGCCATCAGCTCGGTCTTGGAATAGGTCGGCAGCCGGCCGATATCGGCAAGGCCCCGGATGTCGCCGGGCTCGATGCCCTTGTCGCCCCAGAGCCGCTGATAGAAGGGCACCTTCCAGGCGAAGGCCAGGCATTTGCGGAACTGCGCGTCCTGGCGCGCGAACAGCTCGTCGCGGCTGAGGCGCTGCCCCAGGGCGACGAAATCATCCCCCACCGGATAGGCCTGGACGATCGTGGGGTAGTCCATGGCCTGGAAATAGTCGGGCGCCTGGAAATAGTCGGGACCGGTCATGCTTTCGTCTCTTCGCAAATGTGGGGGGTGAAGGTGTGACGGTGAGGGATGCAGATCAGGGCAGGATGGCGGCGAAGGCGGCGATCCGGGCCGGGTCGGGGCCTTCAAGGGCCTCGATCACCTGGATCAGCGCCTCAATGCGCTGCTCGTCCAGCCCGGCCGCGGCGGCCAGCGTGCGGGTCTTGGTCACCACCGCCGCATGATCGACCGGATTTTCAGGGTCGCCCAGGGCATCCGGCACCTCGGCACGGCTGGTGGTGCCGTCGTCCCAGGTGATGGTGAGGCCGGTGCCGAAACGGCGCGGATAGGCGCCGGCATAGGGCTCGGCCACCACCAGCCGCACCCGCGCGCGCAGCCCGGCCACCGCCGGATCGGCAATGACCTCGGGTTCGAAGGCATCGAGCGGCGGCGGGCCGCCGAGCAGGGTGACCGCCACCGCATGCTGCAGGCTGAATTTGGCCTGGATGGTGCTGGTGGGATCGGGCCGGTCGCAGAAGGTGAGCGCATCGGCGAAGCTGCGCACCTCGATCGCGGCCGGCATGCGGCCCTGCGCTTCGGCGCGGAGGATCAGCGCGGCATCGATCGCGGCATGGGCATGGCGGCAGGCCGGCCAGGGTTTGATGCTGGTGCCGAGGATCAGCCAGGCGCCGTCATGGGGCGCCGTGATCTCCGCCGGCCGGGCATCGGGCGCCATGCCGGCGAACAGGCCCTGGGGCCCTTCCAGAATGAAGCGCGGGCCGCCCAGACCTGCCGCGGCCAGCCAGGCCGCCTCTACCCCGCCGGCGGCGGCGCGGGCGGTGTGGAACTGCTTGGTGGTCACCGGCTCGTGCCGGCACTGCCAGAGCCCGGCGGCACGGGTGGCGGCGGTGCCGAGCGCGCCGGTCAGGCGTGCCTGGTCCAACCCCATCAGCGAGGCCGCGGCCGCGGCGGCCCCGAAGGCACCGCAGGTGGCGGTGGGGTGGAAATGGCGGTAATGGGCGGGGCCCATGGCGCGCCCCAGGCGCACCATCGCCTCGTAACCGCGCACCACCGCATCGAGCAGGGCATCGGGGCCGCTGCCCAACGCCTCGGCCATGGCCAGCGCCGCCGGGATGACCACGGGGCCCGGATGCAGCACCGCCTGGCGGTCGACATCATCCATTTCGTAGATATTGCCATAGGCGCCATTGGTGAAGGCGGCGTCGCGGGCGGGGGCGCGCCCCGCACCCAGCACCCGCGACGGCCCCCTGCCCCCGGCCGGCACCCCGGCCACCCCATCCGCGGCAAGCCGCGCAAAGGCCCGGCCGGTTTCCGTCGCCGCCCCGATCACGGCACAGCCGGCCCAGTCGAGCACCGCGCGCCGGGCCCGGCTACGCGCCGCCGCATCGACCGGACGGACAAGGTGCCGGCTCAACTGTTCGGTCAGGCTGGTCGGGCTGGCGGAGCTGTCAGACATCGGAATTCTCGGGCATGAGGGCTATCTTCCAAATTTGTCCGGACATATACTAGCAGCCGAAACCCGGAGCGCAACCCGTTCAGTGACGGATGATGACGAGCAGCATGTCCCCCCTGCCCCTGATCGATCTCGACAGCCTGGCCCGGGCCCTGGCACCCGCCCGGCGGATCTATACCGCCGGCTGCGCGGGCGAACCCACCGGGGTGCTGGCGGCGCTGGGCGCCTGCGGGGCGCTCAGGGACAAGACACTCACCGGCGTGTTCATCCCCGGCGTCAACCGGCTGGATCTGGCGGCGCTGGACCCGACGCTGACGGTCGAGTCGATCTTCATCACCCCGGCCCTGCGCCGGGGGTTCGAGGCAGGCCGGGTGCGGCATCTGCCGCTCGCCTATGTCGACACATACCACTATCTGCAGGCGAGCCCGATCGACGCGGCGCTGTTCACCGTGGCGCCGCCGCGCGACGGCATGGTGTCGCTGGCCATGGCCCATGATTTCACCCCGGCGGTGGCGGCCGGTCGCGCGCGGCTTTATGGCGTGATCCTGCCCGACCTGCCGGAACCGCGCGACGGCATCCGGATCCCGATCGACCGGTTTTCCGGGCTGATCGACAGCGACGGCCTGCCCGCGGGGCTGCCGCCCGATCGTGACGATCCGGTCCAGGCGCGGATCGGCGCACGCATCGCCGGGCTGATCGAAGACGGCGCCACCATCCAGACCGGCATCGGCGCCGCGCCGGCGGCCCTGCTCCGCGCGCTGAAGGATCACCGGAATCTGGGGCTGCATGCCGGGATGGTGACGGCGGCAGGGCTGGAGCTGCTGGAGGCGGGTGTGGCGAGCCGCGGCATCACCACCGGCGTGGCCCTGGGCACACCCGATTTTCACCAGCGCATCGCCCGGGCGGAGCGCGTGCGCTTCCGGCCGGTGGCCGAAACCCACGACATCGCGCGGCTGGGCGCCCTGCCCCGGCTGGTGGCGGTGAACGGGGCGATCGAGGTCGACCTGTTCGGCCAGGCCTCGGCCGAGATGATCGGCGGCCGCCAGATCAGCGGCCAGGGCGGGCTGGTCGATTTCCTGCGCGGCGCGCGCCGCTCGGCGGGCGGGAAAGCGGTGGTTGCCCTTGCCTCGACCGCTGCGGGGGGTGCACGATCCAGGATCGTCCCTGTTCTGGAGAGTGGAACTGTTGTATCCATCCAGCGCGCGGATATCGACATCGTCGTCACCGAATACGGCTGTGCGGATCTGCGTGGGTGCGACCTCGACATGCGGGCGGAACGCCTGATCGCCGTGGCCGCGCCCGAATTTCAAGGGGAGCTGGAACGCGCATGGAGCAGGATCAGGCGGCAGATCTGACCCGGGACCCGGCAGCCGCCGCGGCGGACGGCCCGGAAATCCCCCGCTATCTTCAGGTTTTCCAGGAAATCCGCGACCGGATTTCCGACGGTCTCTATCCGGTCGGCAGCCTGGTGCCGACCGAGGCGGAGCTGTGCGCGGAATTCGCCGTCAGCCGCTACACCGTGCGCGAGGCGCTGCGCCGGCTGGTCGAACAGGGCTATGTGGAGCGCCGGCAGGGATCGGGCACCCATGTGCTCTCGGCCGAGCCGGGCTCGATCTTCAGCCAGTCGATGCGGTCGCTGTCGGAATTGTTCCAGTATGCGCTGGACACCGATTTCCGCATCCACGCCATGGCGATGGAACGGCTGGACGAGCCCACCGCCCGGCTGATCGGCACCGAACCGGCCGAGCCCTGGCTGCACATCCACGGCGTCCGCTCCGCCCAGGGCGACGGCGCGCCGATCAGCTATACCGAAGTCTTCGTGCCCGAACGCTTCGCCTGGTTGCAGGACGAATTCCCGAACTGCCACGGCCCCTTCTACGCCCTGATCGAACAGCGCGCCCGGGTGACGGTGACGGAAACCCTGCAAACCATCACCGCCCTGCCCATGCCCCCCGAAAGCCGCACCCTTTTCGACGACCACCGCCCCGAAGCCCACGTCCTGCGCGTGGTCCGCCGCTATCTGGACCGCAAGGGCCGGCCGCTGATCGCCTCGGTGAATGATCATCCGGCGGATCGGTATAGTTATACGATGCGGATTAAGAGGGATGGGGGGTGAGGGGTGCCACTCAGGAAATCATTGAACCGCTACGCGACGACCTGGCTGCGCTCTACGACGCAGGCGCCATCAATAAGGTGACGCTGCGCGAGTTCGGCCAGATCTGCCCGGCCCCGGTTCGGGAGTTCAGCCCCCTGGAGATCAAGCGACTACGCGAAAGCCTGAAGTTCAGCCAGCCGGTGTTCGCACGTCACCTGCACACCACCGCACCGACCGTGCGCAAGTGGGAGCAGGGTGCGACCCGCCCCACCGGCCCGGCGCTCAAGCTGCTGAACGTCATTGCGGACAAGGGGTTGCAGGCCATTATCTGATGTCAGGTCCTAGGCATGATTGGTGGCAGTGTCGGCCAGCATCAGAAATCAGATGGGAGCCGATCATGGGCACGCTGCTGAGAGAAGAATGCACGATCACTGCTAACGGCCAGACCACTGTGCCCAAGAGCGTGCGACAGGCTTTGGGCGTGGACTACGGCGGACGCATCGCCTTCTTTGTGGACGATCAGCATCGGGTTTATGTCGAGAAGGTAACGGAAGAGGCAAGCGATCCGGCCGTGGATCGCTTCCTCGCATTTCTGGCGCAGGACATGCGCAAACACCCGGGCACCTCGATCGCCGCACTACCCGCCAGCCTGCGCGATCGCATGGCGGCCCTTGTCGGGGACATGGACGCCGACCTTGATGCCGAGATTGATGGGGATGTCGCGCTCTAAGGTCACAACCCAACCAGCCTTTTGATAATGAGATCCTCATGTGATTCCAGCGGCCCATAACCGCGAGGAACACGATGTTTCAGTTTTTCTGGTTGTCAGACCAACGGTGGGGGCAACTTGAGCCACACCTGCCCAAGAACCAGCTGGGTGCCCGACGTGTGGATGACCGTCGGATGATTTCGGGAATCATCTACATGCTGCGGACCCGGTGTCGATGGTGTGACTGCCCGGCGGGATAGGGGCCCTCGACAATTATCCACAACCGCTTCCACCGGTGGTGCGGACGTCGTTTCTGAGCGGGCCTAGCGGAGGCTTCGGCGGCATCCGGAGCCCTGACGAAATCAATAGCGATCGCCCCATGTGAGAGCCCATCGTTCAGCACATGACTTCAGGCGTGTCGCAGCCCGCTAGGATAAGCTAACGGTCAATGTCTTGTCGGCAGCGGCTCTTGCAGCCATCATCGCCTTCTGGGTGTGATTGGGTCTGGAGCCTAGCCATTTTTGCGCGCAACACATTTGAGATGGGCCTAACATGAGCACAAATCGTCAAATTTTGGTCGATAACGCAACGCTAAGTGGCGTGGAGCGCATTATCGGCGTTAGTCAAACTAAAAATCTGAATAATACTGATAATGATATTCTTTGCCTGGAGAAATTGATCACCGCAATCCTGTTCAGCGATAAAATAATCGGTGTCGATGATTACAAAGACGGATATCGCTCTCGCAGACTTAGAAATTTTGATTTTATCTCCTTTAAGAAGATTGATGAAGCAGACTACGCTGCTCTCACGACAGATGCGGCAAATTTTGCAAAAAGCATGGCATTTTCGTTCGAGGGGTCAAAGCCAGCGGGCGATGTCGTTAGCTTTTTTGAGGCGCTTAAGATCGATCCACAACTACGATGGGACATATGGTCTTCAAGTGAATATTTAACATTATCTTATCTTGTAAAAGATCCAGAAGACACTCGCTATGAACGCTCGGTTGATAGCGTTTTCCGAAACGAGGATGTCGATCGCAGCTTGGTTGCGAGGGGGATGGATCATGCTCCTACCGTGACTGTCGCAACCCGCGCGGACATCACAGATGTGAAGGATCTCGTGCACGCGCTATCAACCGGCAATCCAAACTATGCTGGCTTTGACTCAAGAAGCGCGCTGCAACGGATAATATTTGGCTACGGATGGGCTGCAGAGCGCTCGCATTTCTATAATGCGGTTGCACAGCAGGAAGGAGCGGACGCTTATCTTGCACCGCTCCGAGATGCCTTTTGTGAGAGCTGCTGTAGGATCGAGTACCCTTCGCAAGTAAATGCCCTATTGGGGACACTGAGATCAAAATCACAAGAAACGCTAGCTTCAATTCTTGAACCAACTGGGCGCGCTAAATTTGCGATGCGTTTGCCTTTTTTTACAGCATACTTTATATCGAAGGCTGATAATCCGAAACAGTGCATAGAGCTTGCCCTTTCCATGCGGAATGCAAGCGAATTTCGGAATTGTCGCACAATCCTTCATAATCTAGACCACCTGTCCACAGCGGATAGAGTTCAAGAAATGAATGGCATTCTGAAGTATCTGGAACAATCGTGCGCTCGGCTTATGCGAAAGTATGGTGTTTCAACTGATAGCGGAGTGCAGTTCTCTTTATCGTTTGGCTTGACCGGGGTCAACGTGAGCGTCAGCTCTAAACTTAATCAGCTCTTTCGCTCCTATAAGAATAGGCCTTTCTCCAGGATCTTCCGAAATATCGCGCAAGATATGGTTAATGTAGAACGGCTTGGCGGGCTGTACGATAAAGTCTGTTCATCAATCAAAGAACACCGCGACGCCACATATCCTAAGATTTCGGCAACGCCGAAATTTATGGAGCAAAAGGGAAATGATCGCGGACGCCCTGCTGAAATATAACTGTGGCGTATCAAAGCAGCATCTGGGCGAGCTGCATATATGTGTGCAGAGTTGATTATCCGCTGACAGCCCCCCCTCTTGTGAGGTAATCAGGTATTGTGGATGACCAAGTTCTGGTCGAGCACGACCTGCATCTCCTCGATGGTATCGAACCAGATGCGACGGCCTTCAACGCGGATGTGCTCGTCCAGCAGCGTGCGGTGCAAGCGCTCGACAATGCCGTTGGATTGCGGGCGTTTGATCGTGGTCCGCTTGTGCTCAATACCTTCCAGTTGGAGGAACCGTTCATAGGGGGCTGATCCTCGCGGCCACAGAACTCTTGGCCATTGCCGCCCAGCACGGCCTCGAAGGTGGGCAGCAGGTCCTTGTTCAGAATCTGGAAGGTGGTCAACGGCAACTTGTTGGCTTAGAACTTGGCCCAGGCATGGCGGCTGTGGCAGTCGATGGCGGTCTGCCGTTAGCCTTGCCCATCCCCATGAGGACGCCGACCAAGAAGGTGTCCACGGCCAGCAGGGCGCCAGTGCGAGGCGCTTCGATATGCCGATCCCGAAACTATGGGCTGAAGTGTTCCAGCAGGCGGATTTGCTCGTCCGACAGGGTTAGCCTGCGTTCCGCGGTGCTCTTTTCCAGGCAAAGCAGGCGGTCGTGCCTGGTCAGCAGGTTGTGGCGCTGCCACACGCCTCGCACGCCGCCGGACGACACCCGGATGTTTCGCTTCGCCAGTTCCTGGGCCACCCGCAGGGAGCCGTGGCAGGGATGAGCCAGGGCATCGTCCAGCACCGCCGTCTCCCCCTCCGGGGACACGCGGTTGGGATGGGGGCCGCGTGGGCCGAGCAGGCGGTCGATCAAACCGCCATCACCCCCCCATCCACAAACACCTCATCCCCCGCCACAAAGCTGCTGTCCTCCGAGGCCAGGAACAGCACCGCTTTTGCGACCTCGTCGGCGGTGCCGAGGCGGGCGAAGGGGGTGATTTGTTTCAGGGCGTCTTCGGTGCCGGGGTGGGCGGTGAGGTATCGGTCCATGGCCGGGGTCAGGATCATGCCGGGGGAGACCACGTTCACGCGGATGCCGCGGGTTTTGAGGTCGGTGGTCCAGGTGCGGGCGAAGGAGCGGATGGCGGCCTTGGTGGCGCTGTAGATCGAGAGCCCCGGCAGGCCCTTGCTGCCGGCGGCCGAGCCGGCGAGGATGATGGCGCCGCCCGCCGTCATCAGCGGCAGGGCCTTTTGCACGGTGAAGACCGTGCCCTTGAGATTGACGTCGAACAGGCGGTCGATATGGGCCGCGTCGATGGCGTCGAGGCCGGCGGATTCGGAAATGCCGGCATTGGCGAAGACGATGTCGATGCGGCCATGGTCGCGGCGGATGCGGTCGTAGAGCCGGTCCAGATCCGCCGGGTCGGCGACATCCCCCGGCACGCCGACGGCACCATGGCCGATGGCGGCGACGGCCGCGTCCAGTGCCGCCGGCCGGCGGCCGGTGACATAGACATGCGCACCTTCGGCGGCGAAATGCTGCGCCGTGGCCAGGCCGATGCCGTCACTGCCGCCGGTGATCACCACCACCTTGTTCTCAAACCGGTTCCCGAACCTGTTCTCAGATCGCTGCGCGAAGCCCATCTGTCATGCCCCATGTCATAAGTGGAGGATTGCTCCACTTAAGATATGGAGGCATCCTCCATTTAGCAAGCACCTTCGGAGAAGACCGTGAGCGAAGACACCATGAACCAGGAGGGCGCCCTGCGCGCCGACGCCCGCCGCAACCGCGAGCGCATCCTGGCGGCGGCCGAGGCGGTGTTTCTGGAACAGGGCGCCGGTGCCGCGCTGGAGGATGTGGCGAAGCGCGCGGGCGTGGGCATCGGCACGCTGTATCGGCGGTTCCCGACGCGCGAGGAGCTGCTGGCCGCCACCTGCAGCGCCCGCTTCCTGTCGCTTGCCGAGACAAGCCGGACGCGGGATGACGGGCGCGATCCCGCCGGCGCGCTCAGGGCCTATCTCGAAGACCTGGCGGCCGACACGACGCTCTATCGCGGCCTCGCCACCTCGATCGGCACGGTTTTACAAAGCGGAACGCCCGGCTGCCATGCGACGACGGCGGAAGGGCGGCGGCTGCTGCATCAGGCGCAGGCCGCCGGCGCCGTTCGCCCGGATGTGAGCTTCGAGGATCTGGTCTGCGTGGTGACCGCGATTTCCCTCGCCACCGGGCAGGACGAGGCGTCACAGGCGCGCATCCCCCATCTGCTGGGCCTGTTCCTGGAGGGGATCTTCCTGGAGGGGATGGGCCGGCGGTGAGCGTCAGGGCGCCCTGACCACCTCGACGACCGCGGCCCCGATCTCGGCCAGGGCCTTGTTGCGCGTTGCGAAATCCGTCTCGGCATCCCCCAGATAGATCGCCGCGATCCAGGGCGCCCGGCCCGGCGGGGTGATCAGGGCCACCAGATTGCGGCTGTTGTCACCCGCACCGGATTTGTCGGCAATCTGCCAGTCGGCCGGGGCGGATTTGCGCAGCAGGGCGCCGGTGACGCCGCCATGGCGCATCCATTCGGTCAGCTGCGCCCCGGACGCCGGGGTCAGGCCGGTGCCGAGCAGCAGGGTTTCCATGGTCGCCGCCATGGCCGCCGGGGTGGTGGTGTCGCGGGGGTCGCCGGCCGGCGCGCTGTTCAGACCGGGTTCGAGCCGGTCCAGCCGGCTGACCGGATCACCGATGCTGCGGAAAAATTGCGTCACCCCGGCCGGGCCACCGAGGCGGGTGATCAGAAGATTGGCCGCGGGGTTGTCGCTCTGATCCAGGGCGGCGAAGCAGAGATCGGCGATCGACATCGCCTGGCCCACGCGCGGTTGGGTGACCGGCGCATGGGAGACGAGATCGGCCCGGCGGATGGGAAGGGTCTCGCTTAGTGAGATACGCCCGGCATCGACCCCGGCCAGGATCGCGCCGCAGATCGGCATCTTGACCGTGCTGTTCATCAGGAAGCGTTCATCGGCGCGGTGCCCCCATCGCCAGCCGCGGCCGGTATCGTGCAGCACGAGGCCGATGCGGGCATCGAGCTGTTCCTCGATGCGGCTGACGGTGTCGGCAAGCCGGGTCTCGGGCGTATGGGTCTTCGGCGTGTCGGCACGGGCGGGCATCGCCAGAAACAGCCCCAGGGCCAGGCCCGCCACAAGACGCGGCAGACGCGGCAGACGCGGAAGAGCGATCGGCATCATGAGATCTCCTCAAGATTTTCTTATGCCGTTCTCTTAATCGGGCTTGCATCGGCGGCCCAGCCGACAAATCCTGCTGGCCGCCATAAGCTGAGGTTATGCGATGGATCGCCCGGACATCCCCCTGAACGCGCTGCGCGTCTTCGAAGTGGCCATGCGCCAGGGCAGCTTCACCAAGGCGGCGATCGAACTGCGCGTGACCCAGGCGGCGGTCAGCCATCAGATCGCCCGGCTGGAGGATCTGCTGGGCGCCACCCTGTTCCAGCGCACCTCTCAAGGCCTGGTGCCGACGGATGAGGGGCGGCTTCTGGCACCGGTGCTGGAACACAGTTTCGACGCCATCGGCCGGGTGCTGGACAGGCTGCACGGCCGGCGCGATGTCGAGGTGCTGAATGTCGGCGTGAACACCACCTTCGCCCTGGGCTGGCTGACCGCCCGGCTGGACGGGTTCTGCGCCGCCCATCCCGAAATCGAGCTGCGCATCGCCACCAACAACAACCGCGTGGAAATTCTGCGCGAAGGGCTGGACATGGCGATCCGCTTCGGCACCGGCGGCTGGACCGGGCATGAAACCGTGCCGCTGATCGAGGCGCCGCTGTCGCCGCTCTGTGCCCCCGGGCTGGCGGCGCGGCTGCAGGATCCGGCCGATCTGGGCCGGGCGGTGCTGCTGCGCAGTTATCGCAATGCGGAATGGCCGCAATGGTTCGCCGCCGCCGGCATCCCCGCCCCGCCGGTCACCGGCCCGGTTTTCGACAGCTCGGTGGCACTGGCGGAACTGGCGGCCGACGGCTTCGGCGTCGCCCTGCTGCCGGTCGCCATGTTCAGCCGCCAGATCCGCCAGGGCCGGCTGACGCAACCCTTCGCCACCACCGTGCCGGCCGGCCGCTATTTCCTGGCCTGGCCGTCGGAACGGCCGCAGAGCCGGGCGATGGCGGCCTTCACCGCCTGGATCTCGGACGCCTGCCGCGACGCCGCAGCCGAGGCGGGTCGGGCGGGTCAGGCGGGCATGGGCGACGGGATCAGCTGCGCCCGGATGTCGTCCGGCGCCGCTTCCGCCCAGAGCAGGAGCGCATCGAGTGCAGGACAGAGGGACTGACCCCAGTCGGTGAGGCAGTAGTCGACCCGGGGCGGCACCTCGGCATGGACGATGCGCCGGACCACGCCGTCGGTCTCTAACTGGCGCAGCTGCTGAGCCAGCATCTTCTGCGACACCCCAGGGATCGAGCGTTCGAGTTCCGAGAAACGCAGGGTCTTGCCGCCGAACAACTGGAACAGAATCACCAGTTTCCAGCGCCCTTCAAGAATCCGCAAGGCGTTCTGAATGCCCTGCGCGCCGCTATGGGGCGTGTAGTCGGGCCGCTTACTCATAAGTAAGTCCCTCACTTTTTTGTGCGATCTTCCTTTTTCTTCAGCTTAGCGGCATATCGGAACCGGTCAATCACCTCCAAGGCCCAAAGGAGACCGCCTGATGATGTCGATCGATCCGTCCGAGTTCCGCGGCAGGCGTGTGGTCATCACCGGCGGGACCAGGGGGGCCGGCGCGGCGGCGTTTCAGCGCTTTGCCGCGGGCGGCGCCGCGCTGATCACCGCCGCCCGCGCCACCCGCCCCGATTTCGTGCCGCCCGAGGCCTTCATCGCCGCCGACCTGACGACGCCCGAGGGCGTCGCCGCCGTCGCCGACGCGGCCAGGGAGCGGCTTGGCGGCGTCGACGTGATCGTCCATGTGCTGGGCGGCTCGGCGTCGCCCGGCGGCGGCTTCGCGGCGCTGGACGATGCCTGCTGGGCGGGCGAACTCAACCTCAACCTGCTCGGTGCGGTGCGCCTCGATCGCGCGCTGCTGCCGGAGATGATCGCACGCGGCCGGGGGACCGTCATCCATACCGCATCGATCCAGCGCCGCCTGCCACTGCATGACGCGACCATCGCCTATGCCGCGGCGAAGGCCGCCCTGGTCACCTACAGCAAGGCGCTGTCGAAGGAAGTCGGCCCCCGCGGGTTGAGGGTGAATGTGGTGTCGCCCGGCTGGATCTATACCGCTGCCGCCGATGCCATGGTCAAACGGATCGCCACCGGGACCGGCACGACCGAGGAGGCGGCACGCCAGAGCATTCTGGACGCGCTGGGCGGCATCCCGATCGGCCGCCCCGCCCGCCCCGACGAGGTCGCCGAGGTGATCGCCTTCCTGGCATCGGACCGCGCCTCGGCCATCCACGGCACCGAGATCACCGTCGACGGCGGCACGGTGCCGACCGTCTGATGGCGGGATCACACCCGCAGCAGGGTCTTGATCGCCCGCCTTTCATCCATCGCCCGATAGCCTTCGGCGACATCGGCAAGCGGAAGCTCCAGGTCGAAGACCAGGCCCGGATCGATCCGGCGGCTGAGCACCAGATCCATCAGATGGGGCAGGAAGCGGCGGACCGGCGCCGGGCCGCCCAACATGCCGACCTGCGAGAAGAACAGCTGCTGGCCATCGAATTCAACGCCATGGGGCACGCCGACATAGCCGATCATGGCGCCGGGCCGGGCGACGCGCAGGGCCTGGGTCATGGCGCCCTCAGTGCCCACGCATTCAAGCACCGCATCGGCGCCGATGCGGGCGGTCAGCTCACGGACCCGGGCGATGCCGGCCTCGCCGCGCTCGGCGACGATGTCGGTGGCGCCGTAATGCAGGGCCAGATCCTGGCGGGTCTTGTGGCGGCTCATGGCAATGATGCGGGCGGCGCCCATCTGCTTTGCGGCCAGCACGCCCATCAGCCCGACCGCGCCGTCCCCCACCACGACCACGCTGGATCCGGGCTGGACGCGCGCGGCATCGGCCGCATACCAGCCGGTGCCGAGCACATCGGAGGCGGCGAGCAGGCCGGGGATCAGATCCTCGGCAGGCATGTCCCGGGTCGCAACCAGGGTGCCGTCGGCCAGCGGCACACGGGCGAGCACCGCCTGGGCGCCGCTCATGAATTCGCGCTGCTCGCAGGACGACTGAAAGCCGTGGCGGCAATGCGGGCAGGTGTTGTCCGACAGGCAGAACGAGCCGACCACGAACTGGCCGGGCCGCACGGTCGTGACCGCGGCCCCCACCTCGACCACCACGCCGCAATATTCATGGCCCATATGCATGGGGGCGGTGATGTCGTTCAGCCCGCGATAGGGCCAGAGATCGGAGCCGCAGATGCAGCTGGCGGCCAGGCGGATGATCGCATCGGTCGGCTGCAGGATTTCCGGCTCGGGGACGTGTTCGCAACGAACGTCGCCGGGGGCGTGGAGTACGGTGCCCAGCATGGGATCTGGTCCTTTCCCGAGGGTGGCCATGACGGGCATGGCCGGGTGCCTGACGACATAGCACCCGCCGCGCCGTGCGATTAGATCATCAGATCGGTATGCACCTATGTCGCTCGCTCATATATTCTGGCCGGGCAGGCACGAGGGGAGACCGGAATGAAGCGCGAGGAACTGGGCGATCTGATGGCCTTCGTGGCCGTGGCCGAAGAGCGCAGCTTCACCCGGGCGGCGGCGCGGATGGGGACGTCGCAATCGGCGCTGAGCCACACCATCCGGCGGCTGGAAGAACGCATGGGCGTGCGATTGCTGACCCGCACCACCCGCAATGTCGCGCCCACCCATGCGGGCGAACAGCTGCTGGCGACCCTGCGCCCGGCCTTCGACGACATCGAGGCACGGATCCGGGCGGTGAGCGTGTTGGGCGACCGCCCCACGGGCACGATCCGCATCACCGCCAGCCGCCAGGCGGCCATGGACCTGCTGATGCCGGTGACCAGCCGGCTGATCGCCGAACATCCGGGCATCGAGATCGAAATCTCGGTCGATCAGCGCCTGACCGACATCGTCAGCGAACGCTACGACGCCGGGGTGCGGCTGGGCGAAGAGGTCGATCGCGACATGATCGCGGTCAGAATCGGCCCCGATCTGCGCATGGCGGTGGTGGGGTCGCCGGCCTATTTCGACCGCCACCCGGTGCCGCGCACCCCCCACGACCTGACCGGCCATGACTGCCTGAACCTTCGGCTGCCGACCCTGGGCGGGCTGTATGTCTGGGAGTTCGAGAAAGAAGGCCGGCCGCTCAATGTGCGCGTCAGCGGCCGGTTCACCACCGACCACACGCCGCTGATCGTGGGGGCGGCACTCGACGGGCTGGGCCTCGCCTGCCTGCCCGAAGACCAGTTCGGCAGCCTGATCGCCGAGGGCCGGCTGGTGCGGGTGCTGGAGGACTGGTGCCCCCCCTTCCCCGGCTACCACCTGTATTATCCAAGCCGGCGCCAGGTCTCGCTTGCCTTCCGGTTGCTGGTCGATGCGCTGTGGGCGCGGGCGGGCAGCCGTTCATGAGGCGGCACTGGCACGGTGCCGCCCTCGATGCCGCCATGACTCATTTCGCGATCGCCGAGGCGCTGGACGGGTCGGTCGTCAACCGGATGGAAAAGGTGTCGGACGCGGTCTGTCCCACGGGCGGCTGAGGCCGCGCATTTCGCATCGGTGGGCGTGATCCCGATGACGGACCATATGCGGTGACCTATGCTCCGCCGGATACCCTCTCCATCGGAGAAACCGGCCATGGCCACGGTCACCGCTTATCAGCCCATCGATATGGACGACGCCTATTTCGGGTATGGAACGGTGGTCCGGGCGACCGCTTCCATGATCCAGGTGCGCAGCGGGTCACTTACGCAGACCTATACCGGCTCGTTTAGCTATGACACGCGCCTTGGCACGATCAAGAGCGGCACGATGACCGGCACCGTGCAGCAGATCAACGGCGCGAAGGTGTTCGAGGTGACGGGTGCCCGCCATGATGCCGTGAAGGTGGTGGGCTATATGAATCGCGGCGACGCCGCCGGGCTTTATGCCTATGTGCTGAATGGCAATGACCGGATGAACGGCTCGTCCGGCGGCGATGTGATCAAGAGCTATGGCGGCGACGATCAGCTCTATGGCAATGGCGGCAATGACCGGCTGGAGGGCGGATCGGGCAATGACCGGCTGGAGGGCGGATCGGGCAATGACCGGCTGGACGGCGGCAGCGGCAACGACACTCTGCTGGGCGGCGCCGGCAACGATGTCTATGTGGTGGACAGCACCGGCGACCGGGTGTTCGAAACCCTGTCCACGGGGTCGGGCACCGATGCCGGCGGCATCGACGAGGTGCAGTCGCGGGTGTCGTGGACGCTGGGCAGCTTCGTCGAAAAGCTGACCCTGACCGGAACGGCCGCGATCAACGCCACCGGCAACGGGCTTGCCAACACGCTGAAGGGCAATGCCGCCGCCAATACGCTGGACGGCAAGGGCGGCGCCGATGTCATGCTGGGGATGGGCGGCAACGACATCTATATCGTCGACAATGTTCGCGACCGGGTTTACGAGACCACCTCGACCACATCAGGGACCAATGCCGGCGGCACCGACGAAGTCAGGGCTTCGGTGTCGTGGACGCTGGGCAGTTTCGTCGAGAAGCTGACCCTGACCGGAACGGCCGCCATCAACGGCACCGGCAACGGGCTCGGCAATACGCTCACCGGCAATGGTGCCGCCAACACGCTGGATGGCGGCGCCGGCAACGACTTCCTCTACGGGCTGGGCGGCAACGACGTGCTGAAGGGCGGCACGGGCAATGATCTGCTCGCCGGCGGCGCCGGAATGGACCGGCTGACCGGCGGCAGCGGCCGTGACATCTTCCGCTTCGACACCGCCCCCGGCAGCGACAATCGCGACATCATCACCGATTACGTGGTGGCGGACGACACGATCCAGCTGGAAAACGCCATCTTCACCCGGCTGACCAAGACCGGCGTGCTGGCCGCGGCAAACTTCCGGATGGGTAATATCAATCTGCAATAATCAGAACCCATGAGCCCAGCGCCTCAGCCCGATGGACATGATCTTCCATGGCTGGCTGATGAGCTTGTTCCAGGCATGGCAGGACATGGCGATGATCTGGTCGTAGGATTCGAAGATGCGGTTGGACAGCCAGTTGTCGCGCATAAACTGCCAGACATTCTCGACCGGATTGAGTTCCGGGGATCTGGGCGGCAGGGCGACGATGGTGATGTTCGCCGGTACGATCAGCTTATCGGTCAGCAGCATTCAGCTTGGGTACCGCACCAGGCGCCTTGCGATCGATCAGTCCGTCTGGCCCGTGGGCGTTGAAACGCAGAACCCAGTCTCGAATGATCTGCAGCCCCACGCCGCCCAGGCTGGCCGCTGAACGTCGGCTGCCGCCATCATAGATCAAGGCAAGCGCCAGCAGGCGGCGTGTCTGATCGGCATCTTTCGACCGTCGGGCCAGGGCACGAAGGCCGGCGCCGTCATAATCGGGGCGAAGGGGGATCGGTGCTGCCATGGGGATCGCTCCGGCTGTTTGCCAGAGTGACTCACAATCCGCGGGTCTTGGGAATCCCCTATCGTGAGTCGGGGTCAGCGCTCTTTGGTATAAGTCATCAAGCGCTGTTTGCCACTTGATCAGCGTTCCTGACCACTCGGAAACCGCCATTGGCCCTGCCTCCCCATGCTGGAACGCAGAGAATCACGGCTTTCCTAAAAACGTAACTGTAGTACTAACAACTACTTCCATCGTGGGTCCGGACGTCGTTTTACCGAGGGCAATCGAAATGAATAGCGATCTCCCTGTCATTGATCTGGCAGTTGCCCATGAGGGCACTCGTGCAGCGCACAATCCTCGTTTTCACGCATTGCCGATTGGCCAGCATGTGCTACGGTGTGAGCGACCAAAGGTAGTGGACGAAGGAAGAGCGCCTAGGGGGCACCATAGAACAGCGGGAGAATGCGCGCTCTCGCCCCTGCCGAGTGATCCAAGCATCAGCATCGAATTTGCCACGGGACGCAGCATGATATTCGACATCGATTCGCTCCGCGAGATCCTTCGCGTGAGATCTGGCCCTACAATCCGGCGTTTCGCGAGTATGATGCTGGTCGCCGCTGTTGGGGGCGCCGCAATTGCCAGTGTGGGCGGCGCACGCGGACAAACGCTTCTTGATCTGCAGGGGCAGATTGAATCCGCTACGCAGGCTCTTCAAAACAATAGTAATACACAGTTGCAGGACGGGTCAGCCAATACATCTCTCGATGCGCAGGCCGAGAGCCGCTCTGCCACAGAAGATGGGGCTGATGACGCTGATCTGCAAGCAGCGGACTCTGATTTGGGATTGGGTGGCCCAAGCTCAGCTAGCGGTGGCAAACCGTCATCCATTGAGCGTGACTATGCGATGCGTACTGGCCGGGCCCTTCGGCAGTATGGGTATCGTGTTTTTGACCGCGCGGCACCAACGCCTATCACTTCTGGGGAAATCAGTCCCGATTATGTGTTGGGGATCGGTGATGAGTTGATCGTCACCTATCGTGGGCAGATTTCTCGGACAGTAAGCGTTAGGGTCAACCGAGACGGGGATGTGGTACTGCCCGAGACGCCGCCGCTGAAAGCGGTTGGCGCGACGCTTGCCGACCTGCGTGATCGGCTGCAGCGTATCACCGCTGAGAGCATGGTAGGTAGCAGGGTGTACGTTACTGTGGGTAACGTCCGCCTCGTCAGCGTGACTGTTCTTGGTGAAGTGGGCCATCCCGGTGCCCGTTCGTTGAATAGTTTTGCGACAGTGGTGGATGCTATCGGCGCAGCTGGTGGCGTGCGCCGGTCGGGATCGCTTCGGCGAATTGAGTTGATCAGGATAAATGGCGAACGGATTTTCATCGATCTCTACGACTATCTCCGTGGAGACTATGGCGCGGCTTCGGCGTCTCTCCGCGACGGTGATCGCATTGTGGTCCCACTGCTGGGGCCCACTGTGGCGGTGGATGGGGATGTCGCGCGACCTGCGATTTTTGAGACGGCACCCGGCTCTTCATCGATGACTGTGAAAGAGGCACTGGACCTTTCCGGGGGGGCTCTTCGTCCAGCAGGTAACCGCTTTATTCGAATTACGTTTGATCCTGACGGCGTGCAGTCAGCTGTTTCTGCCGACCTTAAGTCAGGGTCACTTAGGCGCGGGGAGATTCTACAGGTTTTCATCGACCGCAATGTGATTGGCGGGACGGTTTTTGTGGAGGGCAGTGTATCCACGCCGGGCCCCCGTGCTCTAGATAAGTCCGGCAGTTTGAGAGCTGTATTGGCAAATCTTGATTTGCTGAGTGGTGCTCCATACCTACCTTTCGGCGCCGTACTCACACGAGACCCGCTTACTCTGCTGCCTATTTTTACGCCGTTTGATCCATTGGCCGTTATTAACGGGCGGCAAGACATGAAACTCAACTCAACCGATCGGGTTATAATCTTCGGCGCTAAAGATATCTCGTTTCTTTCGACCCCGGCCGTCGCTGACGCTTTGTCGAGCAGAGGGGGCGCGTGCCCCGCACTCTCCGCGCTGTCAGGGCTTGTTCGTCGGAGCCGCGCGGACAGTTTCTTGAGCGCTCGGCAGTTCCTGATACAGGGAGGGATCCCTGCGTCAGCTACTTCGAACGTCGACTGTCCTGCAATCTATGATCTCTATCCGAACCTTATGTCGCTGCTTCTTGAAAACGTCAGCGCAGTAACAGGTGACGTTCGGAACCCTGGCCTTTATCCTATTGCGCAGCCGGTTTCTCTCCGCATTTTGCTCAATGCAGCCGGAGGCCTGGGACGTTCTGCCGATATTTCCCAAGTGGAAGTTAGTCGCTATGATGCGAAGGTATCTGCTACTTCCACTGAGATTCAGCGCCAGGTTCTGGATCTGACGCAGGTCAGCCTGGATTCCGTAATGATCCGTCCGGGGGACACCGTACGCGTGGCAACGCGAGTAACCACGCGGGAACAGGGACTTGTGACGGTGCGAGGTGAGGTTCTTCGCCCCGGTGCTTACGACATAAGTCGCGGCGATCGATTGTCAGACGTGCTTGCTCGCGCTGGCGGTCTGACCTCGGCGGCATATCCCTTCGGTGCTGTGTTCACCCGCGATCGTGTTCGAGATCTTGAGCGGCAGGCAAACCGGCGTACGGCCGCTGAGCTGCAGAAAGGTATCGTATCGTTGCTTGCGCGGCAGTCGCAGCGCAGCACAACGGGGGCGGGGGTCGCAGATGCTATGGGGGTGATGCGAGATCTTGTTAAAGATTTGGCAGCTGTAGAACCTTACGGTCGCGTCGTGGTCGAGGCAGATCCGGCTGTACTTGCTGCTCGGCCCGAACTTGATACCGTTCTGGAGGGAGGAGATGAGGTGACTATCCCTAAGCGTCCGAATTATATCCTAGTTGTGGGTGAGGTTCTCAATCCTGGAGCGCAGCAGTTCCGTAGTGGCTTGCATGCTGCAGAGTATGTTGATGCGGCAGGTGGTTATGCCGTCGATTCAGATGAAGGGCGTGCATTCGTGGTTCTGCCTAATGGTGCTGCTGAGCCGATTAATCTCGGCTCCTGGTCGACGGAAGAGGCGAATATACCTCCGGGCGCGATGATCGTTGTTCCGCGGGATCTTGCTCCCTTCGACTTCCTCGCCATAACTTCGGATGTGACGCGCATTCTTAGCAGCGTGGCCCTGACGGCAGCAGCGTTGAATGCTGTGCAGAACTAAGGTTTCGCGCGTCGTGAGAACTAAGGCGGTTTATGCGCTGGCAATCAACATAACGTTGATTGCCAGCGTGGTAGGTGTTGTTCTAAGTGTGGTTTCTCCTGCTCAGGCGGCTGAACCCTCGCCTCTGCCGTGGAAACAAGCAACCCTTCCAAATGTGTCTGACTATGGTGGCGTCGGTGCACTTCAGACGCCTACTGCACGGTTTGGCAAGGATGGACAATTCCTTGCCGGAATCTCAATTGTATCTCCCTACCATCGCTATTTTATAAATCTTCAGGCGCTTCCGTGGCTTGAAGGGACCTTTCGATACACAAGAATTACCGATCGGCCGTATAGCGCGAACCCGGGCTTCGCGGATGGGCAAGATTATAAAGATCGAAGCGTTGATATTAAAATCCGTCTTTCTCAAGAGGATTCTACTTGGCCTGAAATTGCTGTGGGGTTTCGGGACTTGGGCGGAACGAATTTGTTTGGAAGTGAGTACTTTTCCGCATCGAAGCGTTTCGGTAACTTCGACGTAACCGGAGGGTTGGGGTTCGGTGCATTAGGAAGCCGTGCTCATTTTGATAATCCGTTAGGACTTTTCTTTGACCGTTTTGACAATCGGCTCGAAGGGCGAAATTCGCCAGGTTCCGTCGGTTCAGCTTTTTTTACGGGACCGATTGCGCTCTTTGGTAGCGTGAGTTATTTCTGGCGTGACATTCCGTTCTTCGGCGAAGATCTGCGATTTATTGCTGAATATGATCCTAATAACTATAAAAACGATCCTGCATTTTCAGACCTAACTACTAAATTTCCGATTAACGTCGGCGTCACTTGGCAGCCTGCGAGCTGGGTACAGATAGCTGCGGGCTTTGAGCGGGGTGATACCGCTATGGCACGGATGTCATTGTTCGCCGACTTTCATAATGGGTCCAATCCGCTGCTTAATAAGGGAATTCCTCCCGAGGTAGCAGTTCGCGGGCGTGATGGACCTCAGGGAATATCGGCAGATAAGCTAGTCGATCCAATCCCTACTACGGCAAGTTGGCTGCCGGAGCTGGCACAAGCCAGCATCCGGGCAGCTGCAGCTGATAGACAGATGAAGGTCGAAAGGTTTGATGTCAGTGGAGATCGCGCCAGCATCGATCTCGCTGGCGGTATACCTGGGCGTGAACTTTATGATGCATGGGAGGTCGGTAGCACGGTCGCACGTGCAGTCCCTGCCGGCGTTACTACAATCGAGGCTCGTCTGCTGGCGCGAAATGGGCAACTAATAATGGATTGGGAGGCTCCGCGAGCTCAGTTCGCGGCTGTTTCAACCTCACTACACGATGTGAGGGATACTCGTGGGGTTCGGGTTACGCCGACTGCCAAGTACGATGCGTCAGAGAAGAGCCGCCTCGCAGATCGCCTCTTTGCGGCGGCGGCGGAGAATGACATTGCGATCGATCGAATGGAGCTTCAGGGCGATAGTGTTCGCATCTTCGTGGGTGCGATGCCTTTTCGTAATTTTGTGACGTCTGTCGGACGCGTAGCGCGGATCGCGACGCAGGTGGTGCCGCCAGAAGTTGAGAAATTGAGGATCGTGGTAGGGGATGATGGTCTCCCTGTTGCGGAACTCACCGTATTGCGCACCCATATCGAACGCCTGTCGCAGAATGAAGCAAATTCAGAGGAGATATGGCGTCAAACCGGCATTGTACAAGCTGCGGCACCTGGAGAAGAGGCTATCCTCAATACTAATAATTATCCGGCTTTCGACTGGTCTGTTGCGCCTCGTACTAGGCAACAGATAGGTGGCCCTGATGCCTTTTTGATTTATCAGCTATATATACGTGCTCAGGCATCTCTGCGCCCTACGCCTAATACAGAGATAGATGGGTATGTAGGTCTAAATATAACCAATAACTATGATGATCTTGAGTTGGAGTCGGATAGCCAGTTGCCTCATGTCCGTAGTGGCATCAAGGATTATCTCAAAGAAGGAGACACATGGATTGGACGACTGCAGGGAGCCTATTACACATCCCTGGCTCGGGGCTTGTATGCCACTGCATATGCAGGTTTGTTGGAAGAGATGTTTGGTGGTGTCGGCGGGGAAATTCTCTATAAGTCCGTTGGTTCTCCCTGGGCCTATGGGATAGATGTGAACTGGGTTAAACAACGCGATTATGACGGGATGTTTAATTTTCTTGACTACAGTACGATCACCGGACATCTTGGAATATACTATGATCTACCCTTTTGGGATCTGAGTACATCCGTACGCGCCGGGCGTTATCTCGCGCGAGACTGGGGAGCGACGTTGGAGGTTTCGCGGGAGTTCGAGAGTGGTATTCGTGCGGGTATATTTGCCACGATTACAGATGTATCGGCAGCGGAGTTCGGAGAGGGCAGCTTTGACAAAGGCTTCTTTCTCAGTATCCCTCTGGATATCTACGGGACCCGTCCGACAAAAACACGGTTTGGGCTAACTTACCGTCCTGTGACCCGCGATGGTGGAGCTCAACTCAACCGTTCGAGCGCCCTAATCAGTCGTGTTGACAACTATGACGAGCACCATACGTCGCGTAACTGGCCAAGCCTGATGGATTGAGACTCGTGAAGCCTCCGGTTTGCGCGCGGGAGGCGGTCCAGGCGCCTAGTACTACAGTTGCGTTTTTAGGAAAGCCGTGATTCTCTGCGTTCCAGCATGGGGAGGCAGGGCCAATGACGGTTTCCGAGTGGTCAGGAACGCTGATCAAGTGGCAAACAGCGCTTGA
>NZ_JBBIAB010000037.1 GCF_039634785.1 Tistrella mobilis
TGCACCCGGAGCGCACGCCGTGCTCATGATGGATCGGGCCGGATGGCATATGACCGATAAGCTGATCGTACCGGCGAACATCACCATCGTCGCCCTGCCGCCCAGATCCCCGGAACTCAATTCGGTCGAGAATGTCTGGCAGTTTATGCGCGACAACTGGCTGTCCAACCGCATCTTCGAATCCTACGACCAGATCATCGCCATGTGCTGCCATGCCTGGAACAAGCTCATCAGACAGCCGTGGAAGATCATGTCCATCGGGTTGAGGCGCTGGGTTCATGGGTTTTTATTATTGCAGATTGATATAAGTAGTTTTATGAAGATAATTTTCTCCTTTTTGAAAACGTTTCCGATTTTGCACAAAATTTCAGATCTTCACGAGAATCCCACTTTTCGCAGAAACACTGTCCCGATATGCTATACATCGGCGACAGAGGAAGACGATGTATCCCGATAAGTCGATGTAATATTTCATCGATAAGGGCTCTTTGTGTGCTGTCGGTCCAGAAACGATTCGCTATATCGTCCCGGAGAGTGCGCATGGCTGCACAAATATCTATCCCGCCTGCTGAGATATCGGCGGCGCAGCCGACTTACACCGCTGTTGCCGACGGTGTTCTGACACAGGATGCCATTGCGTCGACCGACCTGCTCGTGGCGGTCGGAAGTGCAGCGCAGGTTGCGGCCTTCTCCAACCCGGCGGCCGCCGGTATGGCCGGCAATCTGCAGACAGAGGCCCTGCTCATCGCGCTGCCCACGAGCGGCAATGCGACACTGAGCTATGCCGCGCGGAGCACCACCACGGCCACTGGCTGGGCGATTTCAGAGCTCAGCGGCCTGTCGACGCAGGCGATCCAGGAAGTGGTTGCCGGCACCAATCTGATGGGCTCCAGCGACTGCGGCATCTTCGGTTTCTATTCCGACGGCGCGAGTTTCCAGGTGATCCAACTCGGCAGCGACGGCAGCTGGGGGGCGCCGGTCAGCCTGTACGGCAACCCGGTGACCGGGCTTGGGGTTACCTATGATGCCCTGGGCAATCTCTATGCCTATGCCTTCGATGCAACATCCGGTGACCTGATTATGGCATCCTGGGATGTCGACAGTTCAGCCTGGAGCAGTTTTACGTCGACCCTTGCCGATGCACCCTCCGATGCCAGTTCGGCAATGGTGGTGAGCACTGCCGGGGTGTGGTCGCTCGCCCTTGTGTCGTCAGAGGGGGGTGGGACGATCTACTCCGGCGGATTGGGCGCGACGGCAGACAACACCTACACTATTGGCGCGCTTGCCACCTCCCCGACCGTGCAGGCGACGGCGGTCGGCTTCGCTTTCTGGCAGGCGGACGGCAATCCGGCCTTCGTCGTGGCCGGAAGCGACGGCGGGGTCTATCTCGTTGTCGGGACCTCCAGTCAATCCGTGACGCAGACCCAGTTCTCGGCAACGCAGCCGCTTCAGGCCGCAATCGGCCAGGTCATGACGGTTGACGGGACCGAGACCATGAACGTCTACGGCCTGGCCGGCGACGGAAGCGTCTGGTCGCTGCATACCAGCGCCACCGGCAGCTGGTTGCCCTGGATCCCCATCAATACGGGGATCAGCAGCATCACCGGCGATCTCAACCCCGCGGCCGGCCAGACGCTGTTCATGGTGAGCGACGCGGGTCAGGTCCAGGTCTGGACCTTCGACCCCGTCTCGGGCAACTGGCGCAGCACAACCCTGCAGGCGGCGACCACCACGCTCTATGAAGCGACCCGCTATCATCTTCAGTTCACGGTCTATGATCAGAATCAGAATCTGGTGCCGGGGCTGCCGGTTTATCTGGCGGTGGGGGCGACGAGCGGCAGCGCCGACGTGACCGTCGGCGGTATCGGCTACACCATCCAGGCCGGCGCTTCACCCGGCACCGCCTTCACCACGGATACGACCGGGCGGCTGACGGTCATGATGATGGTGACCAGCAGCCTGGCGGCGCCGGAATTCGTGTTGAACTACGGTCTGACGACCATCGGGTCTGCCCAGCCGAATGCGGCGATCAACAGCTATCTGTCGGGAAGCGGCACGCTCAACCCGTCCAATCCCGGCGGCGCCCTGCCGACATTCGATTCCGCCGGCAATACGCTTCAGGGCGCCACCCTCGGCGGCAGCCCTCTTTCTCCGGCGGTGCAGAACAATGCCACACTGGCCGGGGTGGCAGCGACGTCGATCCGGAACATGGCCACGGTGACGCCCTCGGTATCGACGAACAGTCTGGAGGCGCGACGACAGGGCGGGTTCGCCGTCTCGTTGCGGGGTGACCGGCCAGCCTTCCACAGTTTTGCGACCAATGACGAGCTCCAGGCGCATCTTGCCGGGATCAGAGGCGCGCAGAGCCTCGGCATCTTCTCAGGTATCGGCGATTTTGCCGGCGACGTGTTCAGCGGGATCGAGCAGGGCGTGATCGCCATCGAGAACGCGGTCGTGGATGTTGCAAACGGCATTCTCTCTTTCACGGCCACGATCGGCAACGCGATCAATCAGGCGATCGATGTGGTGATCTCGACCGTCGAGGATGTCGCCCGTGTGCTCGCGGGCATCTTCCAGGCGATTGAAACGGCCATTGAAGACGTTATCCAGTGGCTGAAGGCTCTGTTCGATTTCACCGATATCTGGGCAACCAAGACGGTGATCGAAGCGGGTATTCAGCAGGGGCTGTCGACCATGTCGCAGCTGCTGAGTAAGGTCGAATCGGGTGTGAATACCTGGTTCAAGGATGAAGAAGCGGCGGTCAGGGCGGCCTTCCAAAACCTGAAGGCCACCTTTGGCGCTGCAACCCTCAGCTCGTCGTCCGGCGGGCTGTACGCGCCGACCTCGCAGTCGACCGTATCGGTGGGGTCCAACCTCACCACGGGGGATTTCAGCAACAACGCCCACATGAACTGGCTGCACAATTCGGTCTCGGCCAACCCTGCCGTCAGCGTGCCGTCGCCCGGCTCCAGTCAGACCGGCGGGGTGACGTCTGCCTTCACATCCGTCGGGGCCAAATTCGAGTCCCAGGGTAGCGCATTCTCCGACAGCCAGTCCGCCTTCCTCTCGAATGCGAAGCAGCAGTTCACCAGCATATCCTCGGTGGCCGATCTCATGATCGTGGATCTGCTGACCCTGGTCGAAGACCTGATCATCGATGCACTGCAACTGGCGGATGATCTGTTCGACGATTTTATCGATCTCTTTCAGGCCCTGCTGTCGGCGATCGAGGATGCGCTCATGGCAGCGATCGGTGACGACGCGCTGCAGGCGCTCTGGAACTGGGTGGCGACGATGGGTGGCCAGAGCAGCGATACGCTCTGCCTCGCCTCGTTGATCTCGCTGCTGCTGGCCTTCCCCGTGACCATCGCCTGGAAGCTGGTCAATGGGGCGAGCAGCTCGCCATTCCCGACCACCAGTCCGGCGCCCTGGCCGGTGCCCGGATGGCCGACGCCGTCGGGCAGTGGTGGCGGCCAGTCGCTGGAGGCGGCGCAGTCGCCGTCGGACCTCATCGTGATTGCGAGCTATGTCAATCTGGCGGTCTCGCCGGCGCGCATCGCCTGCATGATCCTGGGGCCCAGTTCTCCGCGTTGGGTGTCTGGAATCAGCCTGATCGGTACCATCACTCAGTTCTGCCTTTGCGGCAGCGGCCAGACGGCACTGGAGATGGTGGAGGCGATCGCCGCCGATGTGGAACGGTATGTCCCTCTGATCGATCTGCTCTTCTCGGCGGTCAGCCTTGTGGCGGCCTGCTACTACTCGGGCGGAAGCAGTGGTGGTGCCGGTGGGGGCGCCGGAGCCGGGGGCGGTGGTTCATCGCGCTATTTCTCGCTGATCCGCGGCGGTCTCGGTATCTGGGGCGCAATCTCCCTGGGGCTGAACATTAAATACATCATCGACAATTCACCGAGCGAAGGGGTGGACGTGGTCCGGATCGCCTGGCCGATCCCAAACATTCTAAATCTGTCGACGATGAACTGGCCGGAGGGCGGATTTGCCAGTTTCTCGGTCCTCGACACGATCATTGTTGGCATCAACTCGGCCATATATGTCGCTGTCCCCCTCATTTCTGCGAAGGACGGCTTTGATTAAGGCCGGTCCGGGCAGCATTCAGGCCATATCGGATCAGAAAGTACCCCAGATGACCCAGCCCGTAACCTTCGACGATATCGATTCCGTGCTGTCGACCGGATCCTTCACGTCGAACAACGATGCCGTTCTCGCTCTTGCCATACCGCAGCTCAATCAGTTCCTGGCGACACAATTCGTGTCGCAGATCAGCCAGGACGGATTGAACCCGATGCAGACGCTGCAATCGGCCTGCGCCGGCGCCAGCCCGTCACAGCTGCTGGTCCTCGACGTGACCACCGGGCCGTCGTTGATCGACTTCTCGTCCGATGGCGGCAGCACCGTCACCCTGTCGACGCTGATGATCAGCGGCTTTCTGGGGATTCTCAACTGGACCCAGCCGCGCATCGAATACCTGATCGATCTTGCCGGATCCTATGGCAACATCACCGGGACGATGCCGCTTTCGGTCGTCACCGGGGATGTGTCAGGGGCGGGAACGGTGTCGATCAATTCGGCGACCGCCACCAGTTGGACAGTCGACATCGACGGCATGCCGGCGGGCTCGCCGGCATGCGACGCGCTCCAGGCCGCTGTTGCTGCATACTATGCGGCCAATCCCTACAGCTATGTTCTGGGGCAGATAGAGGTGCCCGATGATGCGGCTGAATGGGTCACGCCGACCGCATTCGATTTTCAGGTGGTGACCACCGACGGCCAGGGGGCCGCCCTGGTCAATCCCTATCTGGCGATCAACATCATCACCTCGACGGCAGGTGCCGCGCCACAGCAGGTAACGGGCGTTGAACTGATCCCGAGCGGGCAGACGGCCGCTCTGTTGATCCGGTCGGGCCTGGTGGTCGAGAACGAAATCGTTGCCGCGCTCAATGCCAATACCGGCCTCACCACGCTTGGCTGTTCCTTTGCCGCCACCTACCAGAACGGGGATGGTAACGCCCCCTGGACGGTGGCGACGACATCGGGGACGGGGCAGACGGATGCGGCGCTCAGCGTCGATGTCGATGGCTACGGCCTGATCAGCTGCAACAGCAATGACATGTCTGCACCGGTCGCCTTCCCGCTGGCCGGCGTGACCCAGCCGCTGCAGGTCACTCCGTTTCCCCTGACCCTGTCCCTCAAGAGTAACTGGGGCCAATACTGGGGTCATACGGTCAGAAGCGGCTATGACACGCTGTCCGGGCCGGAGTCGATGACGGCGACGCTCAGCCAGAGCTATGAGATTTCGATCACGGGCAATTCGACCATTACGATCTCGGCCAGCCCGACGAGCATCCAACTCGATCCTCAGGACGTCACCAGCGATGCCACGACGTTCGACGTCGGCACGGCTTTTGCCAACAGTATCACCACCGTTCTGCAGAATCTCGGCAACTCTGCCACCTTCACCGGTGTCGACACCTTCTGCCTTGACAGCCTGGCTTTTCCGGCGGGCGGGCTGATCCAGCTCAACCAGGCGGACCTGCCCTGTGATCTCTATGCGACAGGCCAGATCACGCCGGCGCTGGCGATGACGATCGGCGGTGTTGTGGTAAATCCGATCGATGTCACGACCCTCGGGCCGGGCCAGCAGGCCACCTTCGGGGTGTCAACTGCCACAGGAACGACCACCGTCTATTCGGTGGTTCCGGCCGATGCCCCGGCGACGATCGATTCCGCCGGTGTGCTGACGGTCGACAGCACCATCTCTCAGCCGTCGCTCATCGTGGTGGCGGCAGAGCAGACGGTGTCGGGTGCGGCGCCGATCTACGGTGCCGCGCTCGTCTCGATCCAGCCGCAATCTGCGGCCTATCGGATCAATCCCGGCTCGGTGGTGGTGCCAGCCAAGGGCAAGGCCAGCTTCACCATCGTGGATGACGACGGCAATCTTTATGCGGCCTCGTCCACCCTGGCGACGACGGGGTCGATCAGCTATGAGGGCAGCACCCAGACCTTCACTTATACGGCTGGAGATGATGCAGGCCCGGTGACCCTTACGGCGCTGGTCGGCTCCGGCAGCTCGGCGGTCACGATCAGCGCCGACTGGAATATCGCGACCGTGGCCGATCCGACCGTAACGGCGTCGGCGAGCGAGGTGCAGGTGGGGGGGAGCGCCGTGACCATCACGGCGACCGTGCCCGAGACGGTGACGCTCAACACGCTGCGGTGGACGCTGGTGGACAGCACCAACACCACGGTGCCGCCTCCGGGCACGCTGACGCCTTCGTCCGACGACGTGATGTCCGCAACCTACACGCCGCCGGCCAGCTTTGACGACACCGTCAACCAGAATATCAACGTGATTGCCTGGTATATGCCGTCGGATGTGGCGACGGGTGGCCCCGCTTTGGGGGCAGGGGCCACCTATATCACCCTGCAGCCGGCATCCGGCGCCAGTTAAGCCGGAACGAAGGGGGGGAGGCGGTCGGCTCAGGCCTCCGCCATCTCCGCCCGTCGGGCCTGTTCGTCCCAGAAGCTGCCGGCGATGTCGGTCAGGTCGGTCACCGGGCCGGCGTCCAGGAAGTCGTGGGTGTGGACGATGGTCTGGTCGGGGGACAGCAGGACCACCGCATAGGCCGGGGGTTCGTGGCTGACCCGGATCTCGGGCGCGTCCAGATCCATCCAGACCTGGTGGTTGGTGGCGCGCAGCGTGGAGAAGGGGATGCCGCGCCACGAGCCCGAGACCGGGCGGTGGACATGGCCGAAGAAGATATGGCGGATGCGGGCCCGGTGCGGGGCGATGCAGGCCTCGAAATCATCCGGGCGGATCAGGCCGATCCGGTCCATGGAGGCGATGCCGAGCGCAAAGGGCGGGTGGTGCATGAACAGATAGACCGGCCCTTCGGGCGCCTCGGCAAGGCGGGCGGACAGCCAGTCCAGGCGGGGCCGGTCGTACCAGCCGGCATGGGTGCCGGCCATGTTGGTGTCGAGGAAGATCAGCCGGCCGGCCTCGGTATCTTCAATGCCCTGAACCCGGCCTTCGGCATCCACCGGGGCGTCGGGGAAGACCTCGCGGAAGGTTTCGACCGTGTCGTGATTGCCGAGCAGCAGCCGCACCGGCACGGTCAGCGCCGCCAGCGCGTCGCGCAGGCCGATGAAGGCCGCCCGGTCGCCGTAATGGGTGAGGTCGCCGGTGATCACCGCCAGGCGTGCATCGCCGTGGTTGCGGTTGATGTCGGCGATGCAGGCGTCCAGTCGGGCCCTGGGGTCGAGGCCGTAAAGCCTCTCCCCCGGGCGGACGAAATGGGTGTCGGTGAGATGGATGAGCTTCATCGGCATCACTTCTTCGGCAGCAGGCGCTGCACGTCGCGGGTCATGTCGGCCAGCACCGCATCGGGCTCGGCCGCGCGGGCGCCGGTGATCACCGAATTCAGGTGGTCCTTGATCACGTCGGTGATCTTGAGGCCGTTCTCACCCGGGAAGGCGTACCATTTGGTCAGGATCGGCAGCTGGCTGACGGCGGTATAGTGGTTGGGGTTCTGGACGTAGAAGTCCTTCAGATAGACCTCGTTGGCCTTCTTGTTGGGGGGCATGTAGCCGGTGGTGCGGGCCATGATCGCGGCACCTTCGGGGCCGGTGACGAATTTCACGTACTGCCAGGCCGCATCCAGCTTCGCGTCGTCCTTGGAGACGATCATCACCACATTGCCGCCGGCGGGCAGGCGGCCGATGCCGGGCGTCACGTCGGGGAAGACATGGGTCTTCAGCTCGAACCTGCCGGCGATCATGTTGGTGGTTTTGGTGAGGTCCGAGGTCGAGGTGACGTAGATGCCGGTCTTGCCGGCGGCGAAGGTCGCGCGGGCATCGGCCTGGGCCAGGTTCGGCATATGCGCCTCGGTCACCATCCGGGCGATGGTGTGCATGGCGAATTTGCCTTCCGCGCCGTCGAAGGCGACCTTGGTCTCGTCGGCGGTCAGCATGGTGCCGCCATGGGCGAAGACCGGGGCCTGCCACAGCCAGTTGCCGGTGATGTCCCAGACATAGCTGATGCCGTTCACATCGGGGCCGAGCGCGTCGATCTTCTTCGCCATGTCGATCACGCCGTCCCAGCTGGTCGGCAGGTTGGCGGGGTCGCCGCCGGCCTTGCGCACCAGATCCAGGTTCCAATAGGTGATCGGCAGCGAGATGGCGAAGGGCAGGGCGTAGACATGGCCATTCTGGGTGCCGATGTCGTACATCGCCTGGTGGAAGCCTTCGGCCTCGAAATCCTTCTCCGCGGCGATATAGCCGTCGAGCGGCCGGGCGATGCCGCGATCGACCATGATCCGCACCCGGTTCAGACCCTGATAGGTGACGTCGGGCAGCTGGTTGGTCACCGCCTCTCGCAGGATCTTCTGGGTGCCTTCCTCGTATTCCGCATAAGGGGTGCGGTAGGTGAGGGTGATTTCGGGGTGGATCTTCGCGAAGGCCTCGCGGATCTGGGCGTGGGTCTCGTTGAACAGCTCGCCATAGGGGTACTGGATGACCAGTTCCACCGGCTGGGCGGCGGCGGCGGGCAGTGCGGCAGCGGTCGCGACGGCGATCGCCGACGCGGTGAGCAGCGTCCGGAACATGGGGTGCGTCCTCTCTGGACAGGTGGAAGGCCGGGTGGGGGAAGGGTGGCTACTTCATGCCGGTCAGGGTGATGCCCTCGATGAACCGGCGCTGGGCGAAGAGGAAGGCGATCACCAGCGGCGCGATGATCAGCGTGGCGGCGGCCATCAGCGGGCCGAAATCGCTGCCCGCCTCCTGGTTGCGGAAGGCGACCACGCCGAGCGGCGGGGTCAGCAGGTGCTGATCGTTGACCACGATCAGCGGCCAGAAATAGTCGTTCCAGTGGGCGACGACCGAGAAGATGCCGAAGGCGGTGATCGCCGGCACGGCGGTGGGCAGCATCACCCGCCAGACGATGGCGAACTCGCCATAGCCGTCCATGCGGGCGGCATCGATCAGGTCGTCGGGGACGGTCAGGAAGAACTGGCGCATCAGGAAGATGCCGAAGACCGAGATGGTGAAGGGCACCACCATGGCGGCATAGCTGTTCAGGATGCCCAGCTGGTGGAAGAGCAGGAAGACCGGCACCGCGATCGCATGCGGGGGGATGAGCAGGCAGAACAGGATCGCGCCGAAGATCAGCCCGCGGCCGCGAAAACGCAGCTTGGCCAGCGCATAGGCGGCGGGCAGGGCGACCGCGACCTGGATCAGGAAGATCGTGACCGTGACGATCAGCCCGTTCAGCATGAAGCGCAGCAGCGGCACCTTGGTGACGGCGGTGGTGTAGTTTTCTGCCGCCGCCAGCTGGTGCGGCCAGAGCCGGATATGGTCCAGAAAGATCTCGGCCGCGGGCTTGAGCGAGGTGGAGACCATCCAGACGAAGGGGGCGAGCATGATCACAGCCCCCAGGCCCAGAACCAGATGGCGGAGCGCGGCAGGAAGCAGATGACGAGCGGCGGGGCGGCGGGTCATGAATAGTGCACCTTCCGGTCCAGGACGCCGATCTTGACCAGCGTCAGTGCCAGCACGAAGGCCAGGAACACCACGGTGACCGCGGCGGCATAGCCCGAGCGGAAGAATTCGAACCCTTCGGCATACATGGTGTAGAGCAGCACCTCGGTCGCCTTGTTGGGCCCGCCCTTGGTCAGCACATGCACCGTGTCGAACACCTGGAAGGAGCGGATCGAGGTGATGACCACCACGAAGAGGGTGACCGGCCCCAGCATCGGCCAGGTGACCAGGCGGAAGCGCGCCCAGGCGCCGGGCACGCCGTCCATCTCGGCCGCGTCGTAGAGGAAGCGCGGGATCGAGACCAGCCCCGCCATGAACAGCACCATGTTGAAGCCGACCGCCTGCCAGATGCCGATGGCGGCCAGCACCCAGAGCGCCAGATCGCCGTCGGTCAGCCAGTTCTGCGCCGGGATGCCGATCCGGCCGAGGGCCAGGTTGATCAGCCCGAATTGGGGGTGGAGCATGAATTCCCACACGATCGCCATGGCGATCAGCGTCGCCATCACCGGCAGGAAATAGATGGCGCGATAAAGCGCCCGGCCGCTCGTGCCGGATTCGATCAGCAGCGCGATGCCGAGCCCCAGGAAGACCGAGCCCGGCACCACCACCGCGACATAGAGCAGCGTGTTGATCAGCGCGGTGTGAAAGACCCGGTCGCCGAACATCTCGGCATAGTTGTCGAAGCCGATATAGGACAGGGTGGCGGCGCCCAGCTGATAATCGGTGAGCGACAGCGCCATCACCCCGATCACCGGGCCGATCAGCAGCAGGGCCATCAGGATCACGGCGGGGGCCGAGAGCGCCCAGGCGGTCATGGCGCGCAGACGTTCGGCCCGCGCCGCCGCGCGGCTTCGGGGCGCCAGGGCGCCGGGGGCGAGATGCAGGGCCTGGTCAGACATGGGCCATCTCCGCCGCCGGGGCGGCTGCAAGCGGCAGCCGGGCGCCGTCGGCCCCGAAGGCGAGCGGTTTCGGCCCCATGGCAATGCCGCAGATCTCCCCCTCGGCCGGGCGGCCGCGGGCGGG
Source organism: Tistrella mobilis (assembly GCF_039634785.1). NCBI lineage: Bacteria > Pseudomonadati > Pseudomonadota > Alphaproteobacteria > Geminicoccales > Geminicoccaceae > Tistrella > Tistrella mobilis. The sequence goes on from NZ_JBBIAB010000037.1 coordinate 10,573, forward strand.
ATCGAGCCGCACCACCGCCGTGCCGCCGCCGGCCGCGTCGTCCAGCTCCAGATGCACCAGCAGGTCCGAGCCCAGGTTTTCGAGCAGGGAGACCCGGCCGCGCAGGGCGGCGCGGTCGGCGGGCACCAGATCGGCATGTTCGGGCCGGAAACCCAGCCGGATTTCGGTGCCGGGGGTGATGCCGGGGGCGGCGGGGCGGAGCGCCAGCAGCCTGTCGCCCAGCAGCAGCCGGCCGCTGGGGGCCAGCCGGGTGGTGACGAGGTTGATCCGCGGGCTGCCGATGAATTCCGCCACCCGGATATCGGCCGGGTCGTCATAGACCGCGTCGGGGGTGTCGAGCTGCAGGATGCGGCCCTCCATCATCACCGCCAGCCGGTCGGACATGGTCATCGCCTCGGCCTGATCATGGGTGACGTAGATGAAGGTGGTGCCCAGCCGGCGGTGCAGCCGGGCGATTTCCGCCCGCATATGCACCCGCATCTTGGCATCCAGATTGGAGAGCGGTTCATCCATCAGAAAGGCGCGGGGATGGCGGACCATCGCCCGGCCCAGCGCCACCCGCTGGCGCTGCCCGCCCGAAAGCTGGCCCGGCCTGCGGGCAAGCAGATGGCCGATGCCGAGCATGGCGGCGGTCGCCATCACCTCGGCCTTGATCTCGGCCGTGATCCTGCCGGTGCCGGGCAGCAGCGGGCCCAGCAGCGGCAGGCGCCGCGCGGCGTTCAGCCGGCGCATGTTGAGCGGCACGGCTATGTTTTCCGCCACCGTCAGATGCGGATAGAGCGCATAGGACTGAAACACCATGGCGAGGTCGCGATCGCGGGCCCGCAGATGGTCGACGGCCGCGCCGGCGATGCGGATCTCGCCGCCGCTCTGGCTTTCCAGCCCGGCGATGATGCGCAGCAGGGTGGATTTGCCGCAGCCCGACGGCCCGACCAGGGTCAGGAACTCGCCGTCGCGTATGTCCAGATCGACCCGTTTCAGAACCTCGGTGCGCCCGAAATTCTTGGTGATGCCGCAGATGTCGATCGCCGCCATGTGGTCCGCATCCTCTGGTGCCGGTGGATGACGGCCGCGACCTTAGACCCGGAATGTGTCGGTTCTGTTGTCGCAGGCTTGACCATACGGCAACGCCACGTACCGCATGCCTGCATGCATGAGCCTGCATCCATCGCCCGCGGGCGGCGGGCGGCTGCGGATCCGGCCGACAGCCGAACCGTCATCGACGCCCGGTACACTGGTACCGTACCGTTCATGACCGGAGGCCTGAGGCCATGTCCGTCGCACGGGCGATGATCGTCGATGACCATGCGCTGATCCGGTCGGGTCTGCGCGAAATGCTGGAACTCTGCGCCCCCGGCACCGCCGTGGTCGAAGTGGCGACCCTGACCGAGGCCGCGGATGCGCTGGGCCGCGACCCTGGGATAGGGCTGGTGCTGCTGGATCTCAACATCCCCGGCGCCAGGGGGCTGGAGGCGCTGGAGGTGCTGCGCCGCCATTTCCCCTCGGTCGCGGTGGCGGTGGTGTCGGCCGACGAGCAGCCGGCGATCATGCGCAAGGCGCTGGCGGCGGGGGCGGCGGGCTATCTGCCCAAATCGCTGAGGGCCGAGGTGCTGGAAAGCGCGCTCCGCCTGGTGCTGGCCGGCGGCATCTACGTGCCGCCTGCGGCGCTGGATGCCGAAGAGCCGGCCGCCGACGCCCCGGTGGGGCTGGATGCCGGCGCGCTGGGCCTGACCCGCCGCCAGGGCGAGATCCTGAAACTTCTGGCCCACGACCTGCCCAACCGGGCGATCGCCGACCGGCTGGGCCTGGCGGAACAGACGGTCAAGAACCAGGTGTCGCAGATGCTGCGGCGGCTGGATCTGGGCTCGCGCGCCGAGGCGGCGGCGCTGGCGCGGCGCTACAGGGGCTGAGAGGGTGCCGCCTGGCCAGGCTCCTGGGGCAGAAGCGCCCTGAGCGTGGCGCCAAGCCGCATGGGGTTCAGCGGCTTGTGCAGCACCGGAAAGCCCAGCCCCTGCACCTCGCGCAGGCGATCGGGCGCGGTGTCGCCGGTGACCATCACGATCGGCAGGGCATCGCCGAACCGGGCGCGCAGACAGGGGGCGAGGCGGGCACCCGTCCAGCCGTCGCCCAGAACGTAATCGATGATCACCGCCTCGGGCGGGCCGTCCATGGCATCCAGAACCCCGGCCAGATCATGGGCGCCGGCGGCAAAGGCGGCGATGCAGCCCCAGGCGTCGAAGAGCTGGGCGGCGGCGCGGCGGATGTCGGGGTCGTCGTCGATCAGCAGCAGGCGCCGGCCGGCCAGCCCCGCCGGCATGGCGGGGGCGGCGGCGACCGGTTCGGGCACCGGCACATGGGCCGCGCGGGGCAGGATCAGCGAAAAGCGGGTGCCGTGGCCGGGCCGGCTGGTCACCTCGATCCGGTGGCCGAGCAGCCGGGCCAGGCGGTCGGCGATGGCGAGGCCAAGCCCGATGCCCTGTTCGGCCATGGCGCCGTCCAGCCGGTGGAATTCGCGGAACACCGCCTGGGCCTCTGCCGCATCGAAGCCGGGGCCGGTGTCGATGACGTCGATCCTGAGATCCGCCCCCCGCGGGCGGACGCCGACCAGCACCCGGCCGCGGCTGGTGTATTTGACCGCGTTGGAGACGAAATTGCGCAGGATCCGCCCCAGCATGGCGGCGTCGCTTCGCACCCCTGCCCCTGCCGTTGCTCCTGCCACTGGTCCTGCCACTGGCCCTGGCCGAACGGTCAGCTCCAGCCCCTTGGCCCGGGCGGCGGGTTCGAATTCGCGGGCGAGCGCGCGGAGCAGGGGGCCGAGCGGCAGGTCGACCGGCTGCGGCGCCACCACGCCCGCATCCAGGCGCGAGATGTCGAGCAGGGCATCGAACAGCCCGGTCACGGTCTGAAGGCAGTCGTTGATCTGGCCGGCGATGGCGTGCTGGCGATCGGTGGTCAGCCGGGCCGACAGCGCCGACATCAGGATGCCGACCGCATGCAGCGGCTGGCGCAGATCATGAGAGGCGGCGGCCAGAAAGCGCGACTTGGCCAGATTGGCATCCTCCGCCGCCTGTTTGGCGGCAGAGAGCGCGAGTTCGGTGCGCATCCGTTCGGTGATGTCGGAATAGACCCCGATGATGCCGCCCGACCGGGTCCGCCGCTCTCGCGATTGCAGCCAGCGGCCGTCGCGCAGCTGGATGAACGTGTCGCTGGCGGTGCGGTGCGCGGCGATGCGGCGCTCGCGATAGCGGTCGGGATCCCAGCCCTGGGGCAGGAAGCTGATTTCCGAGATGCTGGTATAGACGATGTTCATCTCGACCAGCTCGTCGAACCGCACCCCCGGCCGCACCCTGTCGGGCTCGCCGAAGAAGCGGCGGTAGTGGTCGTTGCAGAACACCAGACGATCGTCTGCATCCCACAGCACGAAGGCCTCGGCCGCGCTGTCGATGGCGTCGATCAGGTCGTCGAGCTGGGGCAGGGCGGTCAGCCCGGGGCCGGCGTCCATGGATCCTCCATGCCAGGGGGCATGCAATGCTTCATCATAACATCGCTTATGTCCGGTTCTGCCCCGGCCATCTTTCGCAAGACATCTCTACCGTCATCCCGGCGCAGGCCGGGATCCAGGTTCGTTTCCGCGTGATGGGCACCGACGGATCTGTATCCGCAATGGCTGACAGTGCCGGTCTCGCGAATGATCATCGTTCTTCGCTGTGGATGCCTACCTGGATCCCGGCCTTCGCCGGGATGACGGTACTGAGGTTGTGTTGATATTGGCGGGGATAGCGCCGGACATGTTCGGTTCAGGTGAGTCTCCACGCCTGTATCCCGCACTCAATGCCGGGGATCTTCCATGCCAGGGGACATGCAATGCTTCATCATAACATCGCTGATGTCCGGTTCTGCCCCGGCCATCTTTCGCAAGACATCTCTACCGTCATCCCGGCGCAGGCCGGGATCCAGGTTCGTTTCCGCGTGATGAACACCGACGGATCTGTATCCGTAATGGCTGACAGTGTCGGTCCCGCTCGCCGGGATGACGGTACTGAGGTTGTGTTGATATTGGCGGGGATAGCGCCGGACATGTTCGGTCCAGGTGAGTCTCCACGCCCGTATCCTGCACTCAATGCCGGGGATCTTCCATGCCAGGGGGCATGCAATGCTTCATCATAACATCGCTTATGTCCGGTTCTGCCCCGGCCATCTTTCGCAAGACATCTCTACCGTCATCCCGGCGCAGGCCGGGATCCAGGTTCGTTTCCGCGTGATGGACACCGACGGATCTGTATCCGTAATGGCTGACAGTGCCGGGCGCGCTTGCCGGGATGACGGTACTGAGGTTGTGTTGATATTGGCGGGGATAATGCCGGACATGTTCGGTTCTGGTGATCGTCGATGCCCGTATCCCGCACTCAATGCCGGTCCTTGGGCCGCGTCGGGTCGGGGATGACCGGGACGGCGGGGGTCTGTTCCACCCGTTCCATCACGAACATGTCGCCGCGATAGAGCGCGTTGTTGGCCATCAGGATATCGCCGTCGATGCTGAAGATGTTGGAGACGATCTTCACCATCACCCCGCCCAGAGAGTAATCGAGGGCGCGGGCGACGTCCTGATCGGCGTGGGAGATGGTGATCAGCTGGCGCGACGAGCCCATCTTGTCGGGGCCGTGGTTGGTCAGCATGCGGAGCATCTTGGAACCATGCTCCGAATTCGGCGGGAAGTGGCGGTAAGAAGCTTCGTCGACATAAACGTCCATCAGGGCGAAGGGCGTTTCATTGTAGAGATGGATCTTGGTGATCTTGACATAGCTGGATCTGGGATGGCCGCCTTCCATCTGCAGTTCCGGGGGAAGGGCGATGCCGGTTTCGCGCTTCAGCACGCGGATGCCCTGGCCCGGGGTCAGGTCCAGGCGGTCGTTGATCGCCCGGCGGAGTTCCGGATCGTCGACCGCGGAATGCTGGCCTTCGGTCACGAAGGTGCCCTTGCCGCGGATCGCGATCAGCAGGCCCTTGTCGGCCAGCATGCGCAGGGCCTGGCGGACGGTGATCGGCGCCACGGCGAAATCCCGGCACAGATCCGGCACCGGCGGCAGCTTTTCGCCCGGGGACCATTCGCCCGAGCGGATGCGGTCGCGGAAGATCCGGGCCAGGCGGACATAGAGCGCCACGCGGTCATTGTCGTCCAGATCATCGGCCGGGCGGATGGCGCCAAGTCTTTGCATGCGGAACCCCGTGTCGTCGACCAGCCGCGGAACGCCTGTCTGCGGTGGATCTGATGATGGCGGACATCCGGGCATTTCGCAGTTGCGATGAAAACCCTGATGTTCTGGCTGCGTTGCAACATAACATCGCTGCTGCACCTGCGCGAGCCCCCGTATCATGGCCGCGAGGTCGCGCGGAGACTTTACAAGCCCGGCGTTCAATGCCTATTGTTAGATATAAGGGTATATAAGGCAAGCAACCCCTTCCCCACCCCCCCCCGATCCCCCCGAATTCACCCCCCGAATCCACCGTCCCGCACGGGGCCCGCCCCCGCGCCAGGATGCCCGCAAGGAGCCTGAGGCAGATGCTTTACACGGAGCAGCATCACGAACTGATGCGTTCGGTGACGAAGTTCGTTGAAGCCGAGATCAACCCGCATGTCCAGGAATGGGACGATGCGGGCATCTTCCCGGCCCATGAGCTGTTCAAGAAGATGGGCGATCAGGGCTTTCTTGGCATCAACAAACCCGAGGCCTATGGCGGGCTGGGCCTGGACTACACCTATCAGCTGGCCTTCTGCGAGGCGATCAGCGCCGCGCGCTCGCCTTCGGTGGTGATGGCGATCGGCGTGCAGACCGACATGGCGACCCCGGCGCTGGCCAAGCACGGATCGGACGAACTGCGCCGGGAATTTCTGGCACCGGCGATCACCGGCGACCGCGTCGCCTGCATCGGCGTGTCGGAACCCGGCGCCGGATCGGATGTCGCCAGCATCAAGACCCGCGCCCGCAAGGATGGCGACGACTACGTCATCGACGGCGGCAAGATGTGGATCACCAACGGCACCCAGGCCGACTGGATCTGCCTGCTGGCCAATACCGGCGAGGGCCCGGTCCATCGCAACAAATCGCTGATCTGCGTGCCGATGAAGACCAAGGGCGTCACCATCGCCCGCAAGCTGGACAAGATGGGCATGCGCGCGTCGGACACCGCCCAGATCCATTTCGATGGCGTGCGCGTGCCGCAGCGCTACCGCATCGGCGACGAGGGCATGGGCTTCGTCTACCAGATGCAGCAGTTCCAGGAAGAGCGCATCTGGGGCTCGGCCTGTTCCCTGCGCCTGCTGGAAAGCACGATCACCGACACGATTGAATACACCCGCAACCGGATGATCTTCGGCAAGCCGGTGCTGGACAACCAGGTGGTGCATTTCAAGCTGGCCGAGTTGCAGACCAAGGTGGAGCTGCTGCGCTCGATCATCTATCGCGCGGTCGAAGGCTATGTCGCCGGCCAGGACATGACCCATCTGGCCTCTATGGCAAAGCTCTGCGCCGGCCGCTTCACGCGCGAAATCGCCGATGGCTGCCTGCAGTACTGGGGCGGCATGGGCTTCATGAACGAGACCGAAGTCACCCGGCTTTATCGCGACGGCCGGCTGACCTCGATCGGCGGCGGCGCCGATGAGGTGATGCTGTCGATCATCGCCAAGGGCATGGGCATCCTGCCCGGCCGCAAGACCGATTGAGGGCCCCCCGGCCATGCCCACGACCAGATCCACGCCCGCTGCCAAGCTTCCGATCTGCCCCGATCTGCTGCTGGACCGCGACGGCCCGGTGCTGCGCCTGACGCTGAACCGGCCCGATGTGCGCAATGCCATGACCGGCGAGATGGTCCGCCAGCTGACCGAGGTGGTCGCCTGGGCCGAAGACCATCCCGAGGTCGGCACGCTGGTGATCAGCGGTGCCGGCGGCACCTTCTGCGCCGGCGGCGACATCAAGGGCTTCATGGCCTCGTTCCGGGCCGCCCGGCCCGAGGCGGGCCAGCCCGACCCGATCCAGGCCGACAACCGCCGCTTCGGCCATTTCCTGACCCGGATCGAGGCCCTGCCCCAAACGGTAGTGGTTGCGGTTGAAGATGCAGCTTTTGGTGGTGGTCTCGGCCTCGCCTGCATCGGCGATGTGGTCATTGCCACCCGGGATGCCCGCTTCGCCCTGTCGGAAACCGGGCTGGGCATTCCGCCGGCCCAGATCGCGCCCTTCGTGGCGGCACGCATCGGCGTGTCGCAGGCCCGCCGCCTGGCCCTGACCGGCATGCGCTTCGACGGCGCGGAAGCCGGCCGGATCGGCCTGGTGCACGAGGTGGTGGACGATGCGGCGGCGCTGGAGGCGCGGGTGACGCGGCTGGTGGCCGATATCCGCCGCTGCGCCCCCGGCGCCAACGCCACCACCAAGCGCCTGCTGATGGCCCAGCGGACCACGGCCCTGCCCGAACTGCTCGACCTTTCTTCGGCCGAATTCGCCCGCTGCCTGCGCGGCGCCGAAGGCCAGGAAGGGGTTGCCGCCTTCCTTGAAAAACGCCAGCCCGCCTGGGCCGCCGGCAGCTGACGCGCCCAAACCGAACGACCAGAGCTTCCCCGCACAGAATGGAAGCCGCCAGGGAGGATTGACCGCCATGACCACCAGCTCGGAGCGCATGATCGAAGGCGTGCCGGGGCCGGGACAGATCGGCCGCGTCGCCATCGGCGACGTGTTGCGCCGCACGGCCCGCCGGCACCCCGATCGGGTCGCCATCGTCGAAGGCGACCGCCGCACCACCTATCGCAGGCTGGATGACGATGCCAACCGCTTCGCCAACTACCTGCTGGCCCAGGGGCTGAAGCCGGGCGACAAGGTCGGCTGCATCTGCGCCAATTCCACCGATTTCATCCCGGTGATCTTCGGCATCCACAAGGCCGGGCTGGTCTGGGTGCCGGCCAATGCGATGCTGGGCGTGGACGATATCGACTACATCATGCGCCATGCCGAGGTGGGCCATGTGGTGGCCGACGACGTGCTGGCCGCCCAGCCCGCCATGGCGGAGATGCTGGCGAAACTGGGCCGGCCGGTGACGGTGATCGAGGTGCCGGGCAGCCCGGTGCCGAAGGGGTCGCTGCCCCATATCAGCTTCGGCGCCGCGATCGAGGGCCGGTCCACGGTCGAGCCCGAAGTGGCGATCGACGAGCGCGACCTTGCCCTGATCATGTACACCAGCGGCACCACCTCGCGCCCCAAGGGCGTGATGCACTGCCATCTGGCGGTGGTGATGGCGGCGATGAGCAATTCGATCGAATGGCAGATCGGCCGCGAGGATGGCGTGACGGGCGTGCTGCCGCTGTTCCACTGCGCCCAGCACACCGTGTTGCTGACCACCATGATGGGCGGCGCCAAGATGCATCTGATGCGCGGCTTCGACCCCGGGGTGATGCTGGAAGGGCTGGCCGCCGAGGGGCTGACCATCATGGTCGGCCTGCCGCTGATGTACCGGGCGGTGCTGGAGCACCCGCTGCGCAAGGAGCGGAGCCTTCAGCTGCGCATGTGCGTCTATGCCATGGCGCCGATGCCCGAGCCGCTGATGCGGCGGCTGCTGGACGAATTCTGCCCGGATTTCCGCCTCTCCAGCGGCCAGACCGAGATGTATCCCGGCACCGTGATGTCGCGGCCTGAACGCGCCCGCCTGCGCTTCGGCAATTACTGGGGCGAGTCCTGCATCGTCAACGACACCGCGATCATGGATGACGACGGCAATCTGCTGCCCCCGGGCAAGCCGGGTGAGATCGTGCATCGCGGCCCCAACGCCATGCTCGGCTATTACAAGCAGCCCGAGGCGACGGCGGCGGCGCGGCTGCATGGCTGGCACCATACCGGCGATATCGGCGTGATCGACGAGCATGGCGAGCTGCTGTTCCTGGACCGCAAGAAGGACATGATCAAGTCCGGCGGCGAGAACGTGCCCTCGATCAAGATCGAAGAGGTGCTGCTGGGCCATCCGGACGTGCAGAACGCGGTGGTGGTTGGCATTCCCCATGCCCGCTGGGGCGAGGCGGTGACCGCCTTCCTGGTGGCCAAGCCCGGCACCGAGCCCACCGAAGAGAGCATCGTGGAGCATTGCCGCAAACAGCTGGGCGGCTTCGAGGTGCCCAAGCTGGTGGTGTTCCTGGAAGAAATGCCGATGACCGCCACCGGCAAGGTGCGGAAGACCGAACTCCGCAGCCGCTATGCGGGGCATTTCGAGCCGGCGTGAGCCGGTTTCGAGCCGGCGTGAGCCGGTGGCGCGCCCGCTCAAGACAAAAATCGCTCAAGACAAGTCAGCCGCTCAAGACAAAAGAGACGGGTGCGACAGACGCCACGTCCAGACAAAACAAAAGAAATGATCCGACGGGAGGATTGCATCATGACGACCACCAGGACCCCGCTGTCTCGAAAACTGGCATCCCTGGCCGTGGCGGCGGGTGTTGCCGCAGCCGGTATTTTTGCGGGCCAGGCCGCAAAGGCCGAAGAGCTGCGCTATGCCATCGGCTTTCCGGCCAACACCGCATCGACCATTGCGGCCGATGTGTATGTGAAGAAGGTGCAGGAGCTGAGCAAGGGGACGCTGTCGGTGAAGGTGTTCCCGCTGTCGCTGCTGAACCTGGCGGAAACGCCCGGCGGCGTGCGCGACGGCATCACCGATATCGGCTATGTGCTGACCGCCTATAACCCGGCCGAATTCGCCAATATGAACCTGGCCGGCGACCTGACCATGCTGCTGAACCTGATGGATACCGGCGGCCGCGACGGGCTGATCTTCCAGAGCGCCATGCTGGAATATGTGTTCCTGCACTGCCCGACCTGCCAGAACGACATGAAGGCCCAGAACCAGGTCTTCACTGCCTCGGCCGCCTCTACCCGCTATATGCTGTTGTGCAACAAGAAGGTGACCAACGCCGAGGAAATCAAGGGCAAGCGTCTGCGGGTCAGCAGCCAGAACTGGCGCCGCTGGTCGGAAAGCGTGGGCGCGACCGCCGTTTCCATGCCGGGTAACGAGATCTTCGAGGCCCTGACCCAGGGGGCGGTGGACTGCGCGATCATTTCGGCGCCCGAGCTTTCCGGCCTGGCGCTGATCGATGCGGTCAGCGACATCACGCCGGAAGTGCCGGGCGGCGTGTTCGGCGCCTCGGCGATCGCCAATATCAATGTCGACACCTGGCAGGGGCTGAACGAAGACCAGCGCGCGGCGCTGCTCCGCGCCGGCACCTATATGTCGGCCCATGCCGGCTGGCAGTATGTGAACTTCGAAGGCCGCGATCTGAAGCGCGCCGAGGCCAAGGGCATCCGGATCCATCATGCCGATCAGGCGCTGATCGACCAGACCCAGAGCTTCGTGCAGAGCGACATGAAGACCATCGCCGAATTCTATGCCTCGAAGTTCGGCGTGGCCGAGCCGCAGGCGGCGATCGACACCTTCAAGCCGCTGCTTGAGAAGTGGGCGAAGATCGTGAAAGAGGTGAAGACCCCGGACGAGCTGGCGGAAATCTACTGGACGGAAGTGGTCTCCAAGGTCGATGTGAAGACCTACGGCATGTGAGTATAAGGGGCGGCGGCAGGTGTCGCCGCCCTTTGTTCATCTTTCCGCAGGCCCCCTCTGACCCATGGGAGACCGCGCGATGCAGGCGCTTGGACGCGGATTGTCGCGTCTGATCCATTTCACGTCGGTGATCGGCGTGCTGGCGGTGACCCTGATGATGCTGCACATCACGGCTGACGTGGTGGTGCGCAATCTGTTCGGGATCGCCCTGCCCGGCACCATCGCCGCCGTGTCGAATTTCTACATGCTGGTGGTTGCCTTCCTGCCGCTCGCCTATGCGGAAGAGGGCGACAAGCATATCTCGGTGGAGGTCGTGACCGACCTTTTGCCGGCGCGTGCCCAGGCGGTGCTGCGCGGCTTCGCCTATGTGCTGTCGGCGGCGGTGTTCATCGCCATGACCCGGCAATCCTGGCTGGAGGCGATGAAAAAACAGGCCGTCGGCGCCTTCGTGATCCAGGAAGGCTGGCGGATCCCGATCTGGCCGTCCTACTACATCCTGCCGGCCGGCACGGCGCTGATGGCACTGGTGGTGCTCTACCGGCTGGCGACCCACGTGACGGGCGCGGCCTCGGGGCTCAGGGACGACACACCGGACGATGTCGTCGTCGGCGGGAAGGATCACGGATGAGCGACGTCGGTATCGGTCTGGCCGGCATCGGCCTGCTCTTCCTTCTGCTGGCCATGCGGGTGCCGATCGGCATGGCGCTGGTCAGCGTGTCCTTCGGCGGCATCTGGTATCTGCTCGGCTGGAAGGTCGCGTGGAGTTCGCTCGGCCTGATCCCCTATCAGTTCGCGGCCAACTGGGTGCTGAGTTCCGTGCCGGTTTTCCTGCTGATGGGCTTCGTCTGCTACCACGCCCAGCTGACCCAGGGGCTGTTCCGGGCGGCCAGGGTGTGGATGTCGGGCATCCCGGGCGGGCTCGCCATCGCGGCGGTGTTCGGCTCGGCGGGCTTCGCGGCGGTCACCGGCTCGTCGATCGCCTGTTCGGCGGCGATGGGGCGGATTGCGGTGCCGGAAATGATGCGCCACCGCTATGACGCCCAGCTCGCCACCGGCACGGTGGCGGCGGCGGGCACGATCGGCGCGCTGATCCCGCCGTCGATCCTGATGATCCTTTATGGCGTGATCGCCCAGGTGGCGGTGACCAAGCTGTTTCTGGGCGGGCTGGTCGCCGGGCTGCTGACGGCGCTGGGCTATATTCTGGTGATCCTGATCCGGGTGAAGCTGAACCCGGCGCTGGCGCCGCAGGTGCGTGAAGACGTTCCGCTTTCCGAAAAGATGGATGCGCTCCGCGACACCTGGCCGGTGCTGGCGATCATGCTGGGGGTGTTCGGCGGCCTGTTCGGCGGGCTGTTTACCCCCACGGAAGCGGGGGCGGTGGGCGCTTTCCTGTCCTGCGTGGTGGCCATCGCCAAGGGCACCTTCACCTGGAAGATGTTCCGGACTGCGGCACAGGAGACGCTGGTCACCACCAGCGCGCTGCTGATCATCGGCATCGGCGCCAGCCTGCTCAGCCGCTTTCTGGCGCTGTCGGGGGCGGGCGACTGGATTTCGACCGTCGTGATCGATATCGGCGCCAACCCCTATATGCTGCTGCTGGCGGTGACGATCATGTACCTGATTCTGGGCATGTTCCTGGAACCGCTGGGCATGATGCTGCTGACCATGCCGATCGTTCTGCCGATCATCGATGCCGCCGGTTTCAGCCTGATCTGGTTCGGCGTGCTGCTGACCAAGTTCCTGGAAATCGGCATGATCACCCCGCCGATCGGCATGAATGTCTTCGTGATCAAGGGCGTGGTCGGAAACCTGGTGACGACCAGCCAGATCTTCCGCGGCATCATGTGGTTCCTGGTCGCCGACCTGATTCTGGTGCTGGTGATGGTGCTGTTCCCCGGGATCATCATGTATCTGCCCAATATCAGCTGACCGGGCCTGGCCCGTACCACCTTTCCTGACCCTGCGACATCGAACGCCGGCCGGCCCTGGGGGCGGCCGGCGTTTTTCCGGTCCGACGACCTGAAGACACGGATCGGCGCCGGTCTGATCCATGCGGTTGTATTAATAGGATATTGAAGTCAAGTAAAATTCTACCCATAATAAAGACGGTCGGCCGGGACGCAGCAACATCCCGGCCGACCTGACCCGCAACCATCGAGAGAAAGTCGATGATGACAGGCTGCACCTTATCTACCACAGCTTGCGCTGTTGTGCCGCAATTCTCGTTTAGTCCGTCGAGATTTCGATCGGATACCCGGCACCCTGTGGGGGAGGTATCGCATGCCCTTCTGTCCTGTTGCTGACCTGGCGGCCCAATGGGTGCTGCTCGACGATCGCATTGCCGCCGACTGGCTGCCGGCCGACGACCCGGCCCTCTGCCTGGCGGCGGATGAACGGCGGCTGGCGATCGAGACCTCGGTCATGCATCTGCCCATCGCATCCGATGCGGGTGCGGCCTTCGTGGCCTGGCTGCTGGCGCTGCATGTGTCTCTGGCGGACGACGATGAGGAACCCGCCGAGCTGCGCGACCGCCACCGTCAGGCGGCGCTGGCCGGGGCGCGCAACCTGACGCGCTATCTGGCGACCAGGGCGATGATATGAGCCGCCGCAACATCAATCCTGCAGCGATCTGCGCGGGATCACGCCCCGATCGCCGCCTCGATCCGATCTGCCAGCCGCTCCGCCGCGCCGTCGTCGATATGGCGGCGGGCGATCAGGTGGCGGGGGATGCCGGCGGCGAGGCGGGCGGTGGCCTGCAGCAGGGGCGTGGCCTGCTCCATCGCATAGGCCATGCCGGCGCGGTAGAGATTGTCGCGCAGCTGGCCGGCGGCCTTCAGCCCCTTGAGCGGGATCAGTGCCTCGTCCGCCGGATCGTCGCAGCGGTCCAGATGGACAAGGGCGGCGAGCGGCAGGGGGGTGGTGTCGAAGGCGGGATCGACGGGCACGACGAATTTCTCGAGGTCGAAGACGCAGCGGTCGAGCGTGCTGGTATCGATGGCGCTGCGGCTGGCGGCATCCTGCCAGAGGCGCATGCGCGGATAGGCCGGCCAGGCCTGGGTGCCGCCGGCGGCCCGCCGCAGCACCGTGACGTCATCGGCCAGCATGCGATGGCCGCGGGCGAGCAGGGTGGCGGCGAGGGTGGATTTGCCGGCGCCCGACTGGCCGCAGAACGCCACCGCCGCATCGCCGAAGCGCAGTACGGCGGCATGCAGGATCACCTCGCCGCGCTGATGGCAGAGCGCGCCGAGCACCGGGCCCAGAAGATAGGTGTGGCAGTCGGCATCGTCTGGCGTGCCGGTATCGACCACGACCTCGCGGCCGTCGCGGACCAGGAAGACATGATGACCCTTGACGTCGATCCGCATCTCGCCGTCCGCAGAGATGGTAAACAGCGGGCGTTCCACGCGGATCTCGGCAAAGCGGGCGGGCACGGGCCCGCGGCGGATGGTGATATCGGCCGGCCGGTCGTCGCTCTCCGACTGCCCGGCCCCGGTCCATGGGGGCAGTTCAGGCAGGGGGATCTCTGACGCGATCCGCCACCCGAACAGTCGTCGATCCATATGGCGGCTTCCCTTTGCCCGACAGCTTGAATGTGCGGCAAATATGACGGGAAATGCCGGAAGTGGAAACAGGAAAGGGCAGGGCACCGGCCCTGCCCGGGATTTTCGACCAGACGGCGAACTCTGAGATTACGCCCGCGCCAGGCGCTGACGGCGCAGTTCCAGCCGGCCGATCTGGTTGCGATGGACTTCGTCGGGCCCGTCGGCGATGCGCAGCAGGCGGGCGGTGGCATAGGCGGCGCCCAGGGCGAAATCATTGGTGACGCCGGCGCCGCCGAACAGCTGGATCGCCATGTCGATCACCCGGCAGGCCATGTTCGGCACCGCGACCTTGATCATCGCGATCTCGGCTTTGGCCTGCTTGTTGCCCACCGTGTCCATCATCCAGGCCGCCTTGAGGGTGAGCAGGCGCGCCTGTTCGATGGCGATCCGCGCCTCGGCGATCCGCTCCAGCGTGACGGTCTGTTCGGCGATCGGGCGGCCGAAGGCGACGCGGTCTTCGGCGCGGGCGCAGACCTTTTCCAGCACCCGCTCGGCCAGGCCGATCAGGCGCATGCAGTGATGGATCCGGCCCGGCCCAAGGCGACCCTGGGCGATTTCGAACCCGCGGCCTTCACCCAGCAGCATATTCGCCGCCGGCACGCGCACGTCTTCAAAACTCACCTCCGACGCACGGTCGGGCATGCCGTAGAAGCCGAAGACCGGCAGCGGCCGGTGCACGGTGATGCCGGGGGTATCCATGGGCACCAGGATCATGGATTGCTGACGGTGCCGGTCGGCATTGTCCGGATCGGTCTTGCCCATGAAAATCAGGATCTTGCAGCGCGGATCCGTGGCGCCGGTGGTGAACCATTTGCGGCCGTTGATGACGTAGTGGTCGCCATCGCGGGTGATGCGGCTTTCGATATTGGTGGCATCCGACGAGGCGACGGCGGGTTCGGTCATGGCAAAGCCCGAGCGGATGCGGCCCTCCAGCAGCGGGGTCAGCCAGCTCGCCTGCTGATCCGGCGTGCCATAGCGTGCCAGCACCTCCATATTGCCGGTGTCGGGGGCCGAGCAGTTGAAGACCTCGGGCGCCAGATGCGAGCGGCCCATCACCTCGCAAAGCGGCGCGTAATCGAGGTTGGAGAGCCCGGCGCCATGGCTGCTGTCGGGCAGAAACAGGTTCCAGAGCCCGGCCGCCCGGGCCAGGGGCTTCAGCTCTTCCACAACCGGTTGGACATTCCAGGGGCCCAATTCCTCACTTTCGCGATAGTAACGCTCCTCGGCCGGGTAGATATGCTCGGCCATGAAGGCTTCGAGCCGGGCCTTGAGATCGGCGGCGCGGGGCGAGGGGGAGAGCTGCATGGGCTGGCCTTCTTTTGGGGGGGCAGGGCAGGCGGGGACCATCCTGCCGCTTGCGAGCATCAATACCTAATGATAGGTATATAGAAAATGCGGCCCGGCCGCGACAATAATCCCTCCCCCCGACATTGGAGAAGACGCGCCATGAGATACCGTCACGCTGAGCAAGCGCTTTTTTCAGTCGGCGAGCTTTGGCACGAAGGGTTTTCGAGCCTTGGCGACGGCGTAGACGGCGACGAGGAGTTTTCGCATGGCGGCGACGAG
>NZ_JBBIAB010000038.1 GCF_039634785.1 Tistrella mobilis
CGCAGGTCGACGGAAAGAGCTTTCGCCATACAGGCTGGCCTCCTTCTCCAGCCTCTATCTTGAATCACAACTGACGGCTGAGGGGAATCCCCTGATTCCTATGCTGGGTAATTTGCTCTAGCGGGCGGGATGGGTTATGACAATGCGTCTCATTCTTAATTGAACAGGCACCCTGGAGAACCGACGGACGGGTCATCCGGGTTCAGCTGCCCGGTTCAATGCGGGTCGCCGCATGCGTGCGCCGGAACAGGCCGACCCCTGCCTGCCTGATCTCGTCGATCCAGCGCGCCGCATCCATCCGGCCCATGCCGTGATCCTCGATTGCGGCATGCTCCATCACCTCGTGCTCCATCGCAATCGTGGTCGGGAAGATGGCGGGGTCATCGGTATTGAGACAGAGCCCCACGGGGCCGCTGCGAAGACCGAAACGATTGTATCTGCCGCCGGGCCGGATGTCCTCGGCACGCAGGGGGCGCCATCTGAAAACGGGATGTTCGGCATAGCTGTCGATACGCGCGATATACACATTCGATGTCGGGCAGGCCTCGATCATCACCCCGCGCCGATCCATCCAGGTGAGGAGATCGTCCTGGATGGCCTCCAGGACATCGAGTTCATCGCGGCTGCAATAGTCGACATAGCCATGTGCATTCCGGCCCGGCATGCCGTCCTGGCCAAGCATGATATGCAGCGGCTGACACCCGGGCGCGGGCGCATCGGCGCGGGCAGCCGACATGTATGTCCTGTAACGTTTGAAGTGTTCCGCCTCGCGACATCCGGGGTCATCGGCGACATCCGGGGCGAGGTAGCGCAGATCACTTACCTGATCGACCGGCCCGGCCGACAGCGCACGATCGGGGCAGTTCCGACGCAGCAGCCATGCCCGATACAGCGTATCCGGCCGCGGCTGTTGTTCCTCCCGCGGGAGTTCCGCCAGGAAATGCTCAAGCCGGCGCCGAATGCCGGGCAGGACCCGGGCGGCGATGTCCAGCTTGCGGGCAAGCTCGCTGGTGTGGTGCCAGAACCAGACCAGGTCGTCGATATGGTCCTGCAACGTCGTGATCGCCATCCCCTGCCGGCGGGCCCAGAGCTGCGGATCCACCCCCAGCGCCAGACAATGGCCGATGCGATCATCCTTGCCGAAATTGCAGAACAGCAGGGTTTCCTCGACATGACGCATGCCGCGGACAAGATTGCTGAAGTCTTCACCGGCATGGATGCTCAGCGTGCGACGCGGGTGAAGCTGGTCTCCGCGATCCGTACAGACCATCGGCTTTTCACGAAGCAGCCTCAGGGCCGGGGCGAAGACTTCGATCGGGACAAGGTTCTCGTCGCCGGCGACGTCGAACGACCGGATGAAACTCCCCAGATCCTGGCGCGGCGGGGCTGCCTCCGAACCGTGGGCATCCCGGTCCCGACCGGCCCCGGTCTGCGGCCGATGCCAATGCCGCCCTTCAAGCGCCGACCGCAGTGTCAGCGCCGTCCGGTTCACGGTCTGGCGTTCCGCAGCGCGTCGGCGGTCGCCCTCGGATCGTTTCTGCTCGCGTCTGATGAAATGAAAGGAAAAGTGATAGCGATGCCAGGGAGGATCTGCACCGGCTCCGCCATGCCGGGCTGCTGCGTTGGCGAATTCCCGCCAGACCCCGGCATCCGCCTTGGCGAGCTTGCCATCCACCATGTCGCACCCGCCGCCGATCAGCAGAGGAAAGCGATCCCGGTTCGCGTATTTCTCGCCCTGATCCCGCAAGGCCGAGTGATAGTACTTCACGAAGGTCTTCAACCCGACACCGGACATGACGATCGACGACCGCATCAGATTGGTCAGGTGTATGAACAACAGGATGCAGTGCCGGATAGCGGCATTCTCCCGCGCGCCTGTGGTGTAGAGGTGGAGCGCGAGGGTCACCAGCATCTGCAATGCCCCGCCCGCCTGGTCGCGCTGCATCAGCCTGGCCATCGCCAGGATCAGATCCGTGGCCACGGACGTCTCTCGTCTGTCGGACAGACGCTCCAGCAGCCAGGTGCCGGAGATGGCCCGGATCTGCCGATACCTCAATGTCTCGGCCGAGGGTGCGCGGGATTCATCTCCCAGAGCATGGCGCAGGATGGCGTGGACGCAGGCATTCAGTTTCAGCGCCATAACCTCATGATCGACGGTATCGCTGCCGTGAACCGTCGGATCCGTCAGAGGTCGCGGCCCCTTGCCCAGCTGGCTGAGCTTACCCTCGCCGATCATCAGGGCAAACAGCGGATGCGAGGTGATGCCGACTCCGCCCAGATGGACATGGTTGTCGGCATAAGCCCGGCCGCTTTCCGGTTTCGGGAGCCCGAGAGGGCACTGCACCCCGGCGGCATTGCGCAGCGCTTCTACTGTTACTTCGCGACGCCTTAACTTCTGGACGTGAAGATATCCGATCATGAAGGCCGGATGAAGGTCGCGCAGCAGCAGAATATAGTCGGCCAGATGCTCGCGTCGCGCCTCCAGCCGATCACCCATGTCGAGCAGATAGTGATCCGCCATCCGGCCAAGGAAATCGAGGTCGTAAAGACCGCCGGCCGACTGATTCTGCCCCAGAACGGCATGGATGGCAGCCTGGGCGTCATCCCCACGGAAATGGTGCATATGCGGATGGAAGACCGTCTCACACAAGGCCGCCGTCAACGCCCCCCGCTCAGGGGCCCTGTCGCGTTCAAGACTGTCCCAGAGAAGGGTGGCGACCTTCATCGACCGCAGAACCGCCACCCGCACGGCGTGGTCAAGGCGTGGGGTTCGGTTCATTTGCTGGTCAATTCATCAATAAAGATATCCATGACACCCTCATTGTTCAAAATACGTCGGATTGGCGTATAAATCTTCCTGGCACTTTTTATTGAATTAATTAATCTATTTTTTTGCGCTGTAGACATTTCATCCGATATTCTTTTCAATGGCCCTAGTATATCATATGCTGAAATGTCAGTACGTCCTGCCTCCAGCTTGTTCACAAGATCTTCACCGAGTTCTTTCCTAAGCATCTGCTCCACAGTCGGCTGCTTCCGAGATCCCGTATCAGGCTGCGTCCGACTGGATCTGACAGATACGCCTGTGATCGAAATCATCTTCGCCCTATCAGTCAGATCAAAAAGAGGATGCTCGTTCAGTATTTTGGTGAGAGTCGGCCCAGCCTCAGGGCGCAGCAAAGGCGCCACATTGATCTGCCAGGAGGGATCCTTGTGGTAAGCGGCCAGACTGCCCATAGCGATATTCTGATAAACGATGCGCGATTTACGACTCTCGAGGATCGCACATGCATTCAACAGCATAATTCTGAACCGATTGATCTGATCTGCAAGCGTTCCCTGCTCTATCTTGTCTTGATTTTTATAGGCATTCACTTGTGCAAAAAATCTGTGCATGACCTTCAGAATAAATATAGCCGTTATTTTACCTTCCAAAGATTCCTTATTTTTTGAGTACCACTGCTCTATCGACTCACAAAAATCTTTATAATCTTTTTCATACAATACCATATCTGCAGAATTATCTTCCAGAGGATCGCTTCCATTTATGTTAATATTTCTTGTTGGAAAGAAAAAAAGATATGTGTAAAATGGCTGATCATTCATAATATTTCGTAATCTTGTTTCGTCATAAATTCCAAGGCAATTTGAGAAAATAATCTCGAATGCCCGCCCAAATAACAGGAGAGCCGTTCTCTGAAAGCTCGTATAATAAGATCTCTGTGTAAATATCGAGATCAGAAGACCGGAATCACCTTGCCCATATTGTTCGATATCTCTCAGACTGATAATAAGATTCGCATTGACAGGTTCTGGAACGGGCATCGCCATGATGGCATTCGGCAAGCCGGCTGATGGCTGACTGGGGGCTTTGGCACCAGTCACATCCGCTTTCAGCTCCTCAAATCGATCCTTCAAAGAATAGGTTGCAAGGTTCTGCGGGTGGTAGCGTGGGTTGAAGTACGGGATGTCCGCAAGGCGCTGCAATGGCCGATTGTGTCGCTCCGCAAATAAGACATCGGCATTGAATCTGTACTCCATCTCGATATCGAGCGTCAAACGACCGTATTCAGCCATTTTCCGGAATATTCCCGGGCGATTGAATTGAACACCGGCGCGATCCCCCTCCGCCGGCGCTGGTTTTATGCAGTCGCGGATGACCTCAAGAAACTGAATCACTTCGCGGGCTGTTTTCAGTTTAATAAGGGGACGACTTCCATCTTGTCCATTCGCCGGGGATGACAGCCCCTCGGCGAGGTTGGCCATCAACGTCTCGAACCGCACCGGTCCGGACCAGCCCTGGTCGTAGATATAAAGCTGATGACTCAGATCAGGGATGGTCTTCAGAACCACCCGCTGATGGATCGGCAGCACCTTCTTCAGATACTCCTGCCCCAGGATCTTCGCCTGCCTCAGCAAGCCTGAAAGATCCTCGCCGGCCCCTGCGCTTCTGCCGGCATCCATCTCTTTAATCGGCCGCAGGCTTGCCAGGTGTAGGTCTTTAAGTTGCCCACCAACCCCGAGTTCATTCGCAAAATATTTGAGCACGAGGCTCTCATAAAGGGCGATGTCGCCACTGATGACCGGAATGATCAATGGGCAGGACAGATAGCGCCGCACCGTGTCCAGGATATCGAATCCCTTGGTGAGCGACATGTCCACATCGTCGATCAGAACGACGATCGCATCCACTTTCAAAAGTCCGCATGCGATCTCGAAAAACCTGTTCAACTTCTGTTCAAGATCGGCGTGGTCCCGATGCTTCAGGATCCGGTCGACGCCTCTCAGATCGTTGTCGGAAACGGCCTGCTCAGCCTCCAATGCGGCGCCAAGCTCATCGAAAGCGTTCCAGAAGTCCTGACTGGGGCTTCTCTGAACATGGGGGCGGACATCTTTGTAGATCTGCGAGACGATAATATTCAGGAAGTTGTCTTCCACCCTGATCAGCGTGGGATCGATCGGGGGCGTGAAATGTAGGGATCCTTTCTCTTTCTCGCCACCTTCCTCCTTCCAGACATTCTCGATATTCAGCATGAAGGCGGTTTTACCAACACCGCGTTCACCACCGACGAAAATTGCGTTATGGATCCGCATCATCTCGCCACGGCTGCGGTAAATCTTATCCCGCAGGTGGCCGTCGTCGGGCGAAACCTTGGCACGCGTAAATTCCTGCGCCTGCCGGGTGCACCGCTTCAGGCTGACCATAACGTCGTCATATGCCGCGCGTTGAAGGCGCTGTTCCTTCGGATAGCTCTGGGCCCTGTCCCCCTGGGAAAGGTCGATGATCAGCCGTTCGCTCTGTTCGTTCACGTGAATGATCCATGCTGCATATCGGATGTCGAAGATGTGACCATCTCCCCCCATAAAAAATCAATCCGAAATCGCAGAATCGGCCACCAGCTTAGCCGGAGATTACTTCGGCGCGCCTGCAATGGCCGGTCCATCACGGCCCTGCCGGCTCACCAGTTGACGCCACCCCCGCTTCATGCGCCCCTTTCCCGTCACTCGCCTTCCCGTCACTCGCCTTCCCGTCACCCGCCTTCCCGCCCCATCCGACTGCGAGGATCCTTCGCCCCATGGCCGCCGATCGCATGCCCGACGATATCATCCTGGCCGGTCTCGACGGCCCTGCCGAGATCCGGATCGATGGCCACGGGCTGGCCCATCTGCGGGCGGGGTCGGAGGCGGATCTGTTTCTGCTGCAGGGGTTCAACGCCGCCCGCGACCGGCTGTGGCAGATCGATCTCTGGCGCAAGCGCGGGCTGGGGCTGCTCTCGGCCGATTTCGGGCCGGGCTATCTGGCGCAGGACCGCGCCGCGCGGCTGTTTCTCTATCGCGGCGACATGGCGGCGGAATGGGCGGCCTATGGGGTTCCGGGGCTGGAGGGGATCGTTGCCGCCTTCACCCGCGGCATCAATGCCTGGATCGCGCTGACCGAGGCCGATCCCGGGCTGCTGGCGCCCGAATTCCACGCGCTGGGCACCCGGCCGGCGCGCTGGGCGCCCGAGGATGTGGTCCGCATCCGCAGCCATGCCCTGGTGCGCAACCTGACATCCGAGGTGATGCGCGCCCGCCTTCTGGGGCGTGCCCGTGCCCTGGCCCGCGAACAGGGCCGGGCGGCCGACGACGCCGCGGCGCTGGCGCTGGACCTCGTCCGCCGCTCGATCGCGCCGGCGCATGACATCCGGGTGCCGGACGGGCTGGACCCCGAGGATGTCGGCGCCCGGGTGCTGGATGATTTCCTGCTCGCCACCGCCCCGGTCAGCTTCGAGCCCGCCCGGCTCGCCGCCGGCCTTGACGAGGCGCCGCGCTGGTCCCGCGTCGATGCCGAAGGGCGGGTGATGGCGGTGATGGCGGCGGCCGAAGGCTCCAACAACTGGGTGGTGGCGCCCGGGCGCACGGCCACCGGCCGGGCCCTGCTCGCCAGCGACCCGCATCGCCATTACGCCCTGCCGTCGTTGCGCTATGCGGTCCACCTCACGGCCCCCGGGCTCGACGTGATCGGGGCGGGAGAGCCCGCCATCCCCGGCATCTCGCTTGGCCATAACGGCCATGCCGCCTTTGCGCTCACCATCTTCCCGGCCGATCAGGAAGATCTGTTCGTCTGCGAAACCGCGGCGGAGGACCCGCTGCTCTACCGCCATGGCGACGGCCATCTGCCGATGACGGCGGTGGAAGAGACCATCCCGGTGAAGGGTTGCCCGGACCAGACGGTCACGCTGCATTTCACCGTCCACGGCCCGGTGATCTTCCGCGATGCGGACCGCCGCCGCGCCTTTGCGGTGCGCACCGTCTGGTCGGAACCCGGGGCGGCCCCCTATCTGGCGGGGCTGGGCTGCATGCGGGCGCGCTCTCCCGAAGCCTATGCCCGGGCGCTCGGCCACTGGTCGGTGCCCTCGACCAACCATGTCTATGCCGATATCGACGGGCGGATCGCCTGGATCGTGGGCGCGAAACTGCCGCTGCGCCCGGCCTCGGACGGGCTGCTGCCGGTGCCGGGCGACGGGCGATACGACTGGACCGGTTTTCAGGATCCGGCCGGCCTGCCGCGCGAGATCGACCCGCCCCGCGGCTTCATCGCCACCGCCAACGAGATGAACCTGCCCGAGGGGCCGTTGCGTGCGTGCGGCTTCGGCTTCGAATGGCTGGAGCCCTTCCGCGCCGACCGGATCAAGGCGGTGCTGGCCGATGGCCCGCCGCACGACCCGGCCGCGGCCGAGGCCCTGCAGGGCGATGTGTTCTCGATCCCGGCGGCGCGGGTCTGCGGCCATCTGCCGGCGCCCGACACGGCACCCGCCGGCGACCTTCAGGACGGCCTGGCCCTGCTTACCGGCTGGGATCATCATCTGCGGCTGAAAACGCCGGCGGCGGCGCTGTTCGAGATCTGGTGGACCCATCATCTGCGCCCGGCCCTGCTCGACCGCATGACCGATGATCCGGCGCTGCGCCGGATGCTGGAGCCGGGCGATGCCGAAACCCTGCTCGACCGGCTGGACACCGACCCGGCGGCCCGCGCCTGCCTGCTGCCGACACTCGCCCAGGCGGTCGCCGATTGCCGCCACCGCTTCGGCGCCGACCCGGCCGGCTGGGATTGGGGGCGGTTCCACCATGCGCTCTTCATCCATCCGCTGGCCGAGGCGGGCATCGAGGGCTTTCCGCAGCTTGGCCCGCTGCCGGTGGGCGGGTCGGGCATGACGGTGATGAACACCACCTATCGCCCGACGGACGGGCGGCTGGTGATCGGCGCATCGTTCCGCATGGTGATCGATGTCGGCAACTGGGATGCGGCGCGCTTCGTCAACGGCCCCGGCCAGTCGGGCGATCCGGCGAGCCCGCATCTGGCCGACCATGCCGAAGACTGGGCCCGCGCCGCCACCCTGCCCATGCCCTATAGCCGGGCCGCGGTCGATGCCGCCACCGTCACCACCATCCGCCTGCGCCCGCAGGCGCGGGCTTGACCGGCGCAGTCACTGCCGTAGACTTCGGAAACCGATGCGAGCCCTCTCGCCAAGACAAAAAGCCGGCGCCGCCAGATCAAATCCCGTTCCAAACGCTGTATCTGCCTCCCGATCTATTTGGCTCACCTGATCGACTGAGACGGTGAACACTGTTTGATCTGGAGGCCGACGGCCACGGAACCCGCCACAAGAAGGTTTCCCCCCAGATGACTGCCCAGACCACCCCGGCCTACACCGACATCCTCTACGAGGTCGACGGCCCGCTTGCCGTCATCACCCTCAACCGTCCGGATCGTCTCAATGCCTGGACCCAGGCGATGGAAGACGAGATGCACGCCGCCATGCTCCAGGCCGAGGCCGACGAGGCGGTGCGCGCGATCATCGTGACCGGGGCCGGGCGCGGCTTCTGCGCCGGCGCCGATATGGGCCTGCTCTCGGGCGCCGCCGAAAGCCAGGGCACGCGTGAACCGCGCGCGGCCGAAGCGGTGTCGGACGACAATTTCGACCAGAAATTCAGCTATATGCTGAAGCTGAAGACCCCGGTGATCGCGGCGATCAACGGCCCGGTCGCCGGCATCGGCCTGTGCATGGTGCTGTTCACCGATCTGCGCTTCATGGCCGAGGGTGCGAAGCTCACCACCGCCTTCGCCCGTCGCGGGCTGATCGCCGAACACGGCAGTTCCTGGATGCTGCCGCGGCTGATCGGCAACATGAACGCGCTGGAACTGCTGTTCTCGGGCCGGCTGGTCGGCACCGCCGAGGCCGAGCGCCTGGGCCTGGTGCGCAGCCTGCCGGCCGAGGGCTTCCTCGACGCCGTCAAAACCTATGCCCGCGAGCTGGTCACCACCTCCTCGCCGCGCTCGATCGGCGTGATGAAGGGCCAGGTCTACCGGGCGATGTTCCAGAACCTGTCGACCGCCTGGGACGAGGCCAACCGGCTGATGGTGGAGAGCTTCGAAAGCGAGGATTTCCGCGAGGGCGTGAGCCATTTCGTGGAAAAGCGCGCCCCGGCCTTCACCGGCCGCTGAACCGCACGCCGGCGAGGCGCTTTTCAGACCAGACCTGAAAAGCGGAGCCGTTCCAGAACCGCCCCGGCCTCGGCCTCGGCGCCGACCATGGCGAGTGCGTTGCGGACCATGCCTTCCGCGATGCGCGCGCGGGTCAGCCGGCCATCGGGGCGGTACCAGTTGTGGACCCAGATGATCATGCCCGCGAGTGCGAGCGCGGTTACCCTGGGGTCGGCGAGCGTCAGCCGGCCGGCCGCGCGGCCGGCTTCCAGCATCTCCACCAGCAGCGCATCGAAGGCGCGCTGGGTGGCGATGATCCGCTCCTGCCCCGCCTCGGGCAGATGGGCGAATTCGCGGGCATGGATGGCGATCTGCTGGTGGTTGTCGATCACCACGCCGGTGAAGCCATGGGCCACCGCACCGATCTGCGCCACCGGGTCGAGCCCGGCCCCCGCCACCCGCCGCACCACATCCAGCGAGGCATCGACCGAGGCTGCGCAGATCGTCGACAGGATCTCGGCCTTGCCCGAGAAATGGTCGTAGATCGAGGCCTTGGACATCTGCAGCCGCACCGCCAGATCGTCCAGCCTGGTGCGGGCATAGCCCTGGGTGAAGAACAGCTCCGCCGCCGCCTTCAGGATCAGCGCCCGCTTGAATTCCCGGACGTCGTCGCGCATCCGCCCCTCTCTTCATCCGCCCCCGCCCGCCCGGCGGGCCAGGCGGCGGATGGTACCCGCAAGCGGTCCGGCTGTCGCCTGTGCTGACCGGCCGGATGGCATTTGGTGCGGGCGCGTCAGAGCGACGCCACCACCCGGGCATGCAGATGGTCGGCGGCGTGGCGGACGCTGTCGTCCGGGTCCGGCCCCGTCCCGGCTCTGCCGGCCAGATAGCCGTCGCGCGCGGCGCCCAGCACCGCGGCCATGGGCGCGGGCAGGTGCTCCATGGCCCAGGCTGCCGCCACATCCTTGGGCACGAAATCCCCGCAACGGGCCGTCCGCCACATCCGGGCCAGGGTCAGCAGGCAATTGCGCGCATCCCCCTGAAGCCCGGCCATCAGCGCCGGCAGGGCATCGCCCATCGCCCGGCGGATATCCGCCGCCGGCACCTGGGGCAGCACCTGCTCCAGAGGCGGGCCCAGCAGCGCCCGCGCCTGACCGCGGGCCTGGGCCAGGACCAGGGTGAATTCCGGGTCGGCCGTCACCGCCGGCGTCTCACCGGCTTCGAAGGCCGCGCGCAGCCATTCGCCATAGACGAATTCGGCCTCGGCGGGATGGCGGCCCATGGCCAGCCGATCGGCGCGGAACACCAGCATCTCCAGGCAGCGCGCCCCGCCCGGCGGGGCCGGATAGGGGGCGGACAGGCGCATCAGGGCATCGCTCAGCCGCCGGCGCAGGACCGGAGACATCGGCCGGCCGGTCACGACCAGCAGATCGATATCGCTGCCCGGCCGCAGCCCGCCCGACACGGCGGAGCCATGCAGCCAGATGCCGCGGAGATCGGCGCCGAAACCGGCCTGCAGCTCGCTCAGGACGGCCGGCAGGACGGCGGGTATCGCAAGGTCATCAGGGGTCATTGCGTCAGCCGATGCACCACCACCCGGAAACCCTCCTCGGGTGCCGGGGGGACGAAATGCGCGGTGATCTGGTCGAACTGGGCATCGGTGGCGGCGAAATCATGACCGCCTGCGGCATTGCGTTGCCGCAGGCGGGCCCGGCAGACCTCGTCGGGCAGGTCGATCAGATGCAGGCGATGGTCGGCACCGGCGGCCTCGAAGATCCCGCGCATCCAGGCGCGGTTGGCGCGGGTATTGGCGGGGAAATCCAGCACCACCGACAGGCCGGTGCGGAGCAGGTCTGCGACATGCGGGCCCATCGCCGCGCGCAGCCGGGCTGAATACCGCACATAATCGGTGACGCTGGTCATGTCAGGGCCATAGAGCCGGGCGAGCCAGGCGTCTTCGGCGATCAGCACCGTGGCGGGGGCGGCGGCAAGGCGGGCGGCAAGGGTGGACTTGCCGGCCGCGATCTTGCCCGAGAGCAGATGCAGGACGGGTGTGGAGGACATGGGTCAGAAAACTTCCGGACAAGGCTCCGGCCTCGCGAGACATGATCCCGCAGAGAAGACCGACGGCGGATGGCTGACAGAGCGGCGCGCGCGAATGTCCCGGCCTGAAAGGTCAGGCCGGGCAGCTAATTCGACGGGTGCCACACATCATCCACATGTCGTCAGCTTACCTTGTCGCTGATGAATTGCCCCAGCATAGCCCGGCCGGGCCACGACCGGAAGCCGGGATCGGACCGCACCGCCGTCAGAGATCGCCCAGCCTTTGCAGCAGCAGCCGCGACCAGTGCGGCTGCGCGGTCTGAAGGGCATGGATGCCGTCGACGAATTCGTCATCGGCAATCTCGTCGCCGAAATCGATATGCGGGATCCCGGCCTTATCCAGCGCCCGCGCCTCCAGCCGCCGGAAGGCCGCCAGCTGCGGCACCGCCTGACGCAGCGCCCGGCTTTCGACCGACTGATACACCGTCACCCGGATACCGGCCGCCTGCAGGCGATGCACGGCCCTGATCAGCGCGTCCAGCCGGGCCAGACTGTCGGGGGCGTCGACGTGCCGATCGCCGATATTCCGGGCGAAACTGTCGATGATGCCACGCTGCGCCCTCTCCCTGACCTCGGGCGGCGGGTCCGCCGTCGCAGAGTGCCGGGCATGGATCCGGCGCCAGGCGGCCACGCCCACCGTGCCCGCGGCAAAAACCGGCCGTTCGATCAGCCGCAGCACCGGCCCGGTCACCGGCGCTGTCAGCCGTGCCGCCAGATGCGGACCGTCGGGCCCGATCTCGAAAGCGCCGGTGTTTTCCAGATAGCGGCCAAGGGTCGGGATGCTGGCAAGCAGCGGAATCGGCGGCAGATATGAAAGATAGTGCGTGGCGATGACCAGCCGGGTTGCCGCGGCACGGTCGGGCGGCAGGCAGTTCACCAGGGTGTCGGCAAGGGTCGCCAGCTCGTCGACCGGTGCCCCCGCCATGTGCATCAGATGATGCCGGGACCCGGGATCCAGCGCCGCCCGATCAGCGGGGGCGAAGGCCCGGGCGCTGGACGGGCCGATCACGATCAGCTGATCCCCGGGGCTGGTATCGGTACAGATCCAGTAGAGCGCGCGGGCCGTGTAGGCGCGGTTGTCCAGGGCGCGGTACTGCCCGCTGTCGGCCGGCAGCACCGGCACCAGAAACGAGGCGGCGATCAGCAGCGCCCAGATCGCCGCCACAAGTGCAGCGACCGCCATCAGCGGATGGCGCCGCAGCCATGTCACCCGGTCAGAAGCCAGCATAGATGAACTCCGGGATCGGCTCTGACTTCAGCGCCGCCACCATCGCCAGGGCGCAGATGGCGACGGCAAAACCGAAACAGGCACGTGGCGAAACCCGGCGCGGCACGAACCGGCCGTCCGCCCAGGCCGAGCCCGCCCGCCAGACCAGCCCGCCCACCAGCACCCAGAGCGCCGCCGGCAGAAGCGCCAGCACCGCCAGGGGTCCGGGGGCGATATCGGGCATCGGCGCCCCGCCATACAGCCAGGTGAAGGCGGCGACGAAGCCCGACAGGAACAGATAGGCCGACACCGCCGAGACGGCACGATACCAGCCCCGCGCCTTCAGCCGGCGCCAGCCGCCGGTACCGATCGCCGCCCGCAGGCCCCACCGCCAGCCCCGGTTCCAGATCATGCCCAGGCCGATGAGCAGGCCGATGGCCAGAAAGCGCAGGCTGACGTCGTGCCAGAGCCCCACCACCAGAAAGGTGACGAAGGTGCCGGCCATCGCCTGCAGCTCCATCGCCCGGGGTGAGGGCCAGCGCCGGTGCAGGGCGGTGACCAGCGGCGTGAACACGTAATCCTGGTACCAGCGCGACATGGTGATATGCCAGCGGGTCCAGAAATCCAGCAGGCAATCGGCCCGGAACGGGTGGTCGAAATTTTCTGGCACCCGCAGACCGGCCAGCCGGCCGATGCCGATCACGACATCCATATAGGCCGAGAAGTTCAGATAAAGCCGGATCGGGAAGATCGTCGCCGCCATGATGTGGAAGCTCACCGCCGCGACGCCCGGCCCCTCGGGGCCGAGCAGCCGGGCCGCGAGGGCCCCCAGGTCGACGCCCGCAACCACCGGCGCCGTCGCCTGCAGCACCAGCCAGTCGTGCAGAGCGTCGCAGAGCGGCAGGGCGATCAGGATCTTCACATAGCCCAGGAGGATCCGGCCCAGCGCCGCCAGCCGCACCGCCTCCCCTGCCGGCTGCCGGTCTGCCATGGCCGCCAGATGATCCGGCCAGCGCTGCAGGGGCCCCGACAGAAAGGTGAGGAAATTCAGCGTGAAGAGCAGATAGCGCCCCGCTGTCACCGGCGGTGTGCCGCCGGGATCCGAGGCGCTATCGACCAGCAGATGCACCATGCGCGCCAGCACATAGGCAAGCCCCAGAACGCCCGCCGCCCCGGCCAGATCCACCGGCAGCGGCAAGAGGCCCGCGGTCTTCACCAGGGCGAATTCGGCCAGGATGACGACGAGCCCCGGCCCCGCCGCCCGCCAACCCTGCCGGCGGGCCAGATATGTGGCGACGAAGCCCGTGGCCACGAAACCGCCGAGCAGGGCGATCTGCGCCGGGCCGAGGCACAGCGCCAGAAAGGCGAGGCTGAAGCCGCCCAGCACCAGCCGGAACCGGGCTTCGGGCATCGGCCGTGCGGTCAACGCGATGAAGGCGACGGCAAGCGCCAGGAAGGACGGTTCCAGAAAGATCATGCCATCGCCTTGTTCGCGGTTACCCGCGCATGGCGCCGGTCGTCGCCGGACGACGGGCGCATCCTTGCCGGGTCATGGGGTGACCACTATCATGCCACCCCTGACCGGTCCATATGGGAGATGCCCAGCACCATGTCGCGCCTTGCCCGCATTGCGGAGATCCTGCAGGAGATCCTCGACCTCCCCGACCTGGTGGTGACCCCGGAGCTGTCGGCCGCCGATGTCGAGGACTGGGACAGCCTGAACCACATCCGCTTCATCGTGGCGGTGGAGGCCGAATACGGCGTGAAGTTCACCACCCGCGAGATCGCCGGCATGCGCCATATCGGCGATCTTCTGGCCATTCTGGACGCGCGGGCGGGCGGTTGACGGCAGGGGCGCAGCCCGGGTGGCGCGATCAGCCGGGCGCGCGGGCGATGATGACTGCCGAGATGGTGGCCGCGATCTTTCGTGCCCGGTCGAGCGTCAGGCCGGTCGAGGGCAGGAAGGCCGTGTGTTCGATGTCGAAGCCGGCGGCGCGGGTCATGTCCACCACGGCTTCCGGGGTCTCGAACAGGAAGATGTGATCGGGGGCCGGGCTGTTGACCGGCACGTTCAGGAACAGCCGCGCCCCCGGTGCCGCCAGCCGGCGGAAGGTTTCCAGCGCCAGATCGGGCCGTTCCAGATGTTCCAGCACCTCGCTCGCCACCAGGCTGTCGAAGTTTGCACCCGAAATGGCATGCCCGTCGGCCACATCCACCGCGCGCAGATCCGCGACCCGGCCGATGCCGAGGCGTGCCAGGGCATCGGCCGTGCGGCCGAGGCTGGTGGCGCTTACGTCCCAGCCCGCCGCCGCGGCACAGGCCGGGTCGGCCAGCGCCAGGGCCAGCAGCAGCCCGTGGCCGGGGCCGATTTCCAGATGGCGATAGCCGGGCCGGTTGCCGCCCAGAAAGCGCCGCCGATACAGGCCGATCGCATCGGCATGGTTGCGCCACAGCAGCTGCGACAGCAGGATGCCGTCCAGATAGGGCGCCATGCAGGCCGGATCGGCATAGATCGCCGCCTCGACCTCGGCGAAGCTCGACAGGCGATAGCGGCCGGTGCGGCGGAAATGGATCTCTTCGTCATTGATCATGCCGCACATATGGCGATAGCCGTCGATCACCCGGCCGAGGTCGTCGCCCGCGATGGCCGCGACCAGCCCGGCCAGGGTCTCGGCCGATGCCAGGCCCTCGGGGGTTTCGTCGCGGAAGCGCCGGTCCAGATAGCCGCGGTGCTCCGGCCAGCGGTCCAGCACCGCCGCCACGATGCGGGCAAGCACGGGGGCGGCGGCAGGCAGGTCTGGCAGGATCATGGCGGCAGCTTCCGACGGATGGTACAGCAGGCACGGATCTTAATCGGGCCCCGGCCTGAACGAAAGGCGGCAGCCGCATGACCGATATCCCGATCGACCAGCTGCCCTGGCTGCCGGTGCTGACCGACAGGCTCCGCGACCGGGCCCGGGCGGTGGCGGATCTGGCGGCAGACGACCGCATGGCCGGGCTGCAGGGGCTCAGGCATCTGGCCGGGCACCGGCTGGATCTTGCCCAGGCCGGGCCGGTGGCGAAGCTGGCCGATCGGGTGATCGGGGAAGCCGGGGGTGCACCGCTGTTCCGGACGGTGCGGCTCTGCATCCTCTCGGACACGACCACGGCGCTGCTGCCGCCGGTTCTGCGGGTGGCGGGGCTGCGCCACGGGCTGGATCTTCAGATCACCACCACCCCCGACGACCAGATCATGAGCGTGCTGAACGATCCGGCGGGCCCCCTGACGGCGCAGCCCGTCGATCTGGTGCTGCTGGCGCTGGACCGCCGGCGCCTGCCCCACTGGCCGGCCGCGGGCAGCGGCGATGACGACGCGGCCATGGCGGCGGTCGGCGACCACATCGCGCAGATCGCCCGGCGGATTTCGGCAACCACCGGCGCCACGCTGATCTTCCAGACCCTGCCGCAGGAACCGATCGCCCTGTTCGGCCATCTGGAGCGGCGGATGGCGGCCTCGCTGCGCCGGCAGATCGACCGGGTCAATCATCTGATCCAGGACCAGGCCGCGGCGCTGGAGGCACTGCTGCTGGATGTCGATGCCCTGGCCGGCCAGGTCGGCACCGCCCGCTGGCACGATCCGCGCCACTGGCACTGGTCGAAATCGGCCGTCGCCCCGGCCATGCTGCCGCTTTATGCCGACCATCTGGCCCGGCTGATCGCGGCCTGGGCCGGGCTGGCCCGCCGCTGCCTGGTGCTGGATCTGGACAACACGCTCTGGGGCGGGGTGATCGGCGATGACGGGCCGGACGGCATCATCCTCGGCCAGGGCGATGCCGAGGGGGAGGCCTTTCTGGCGGTTCAGCGCCTGGCGCTGGATCTCCGCCGCCGCGGCATCGTGCTGGCGGTGGCGAGCAAGAACGACGCGGCGACCGCCCGCCTGCCCTTCCGCGACCATCCCGACATGCTGCTGGGTGACGACGACGTCGCGGTCTTCATCGCCGACTGGCGCGACAAGGCCAGCCAGCTTGAAGAAATCGCCCGGCGGCTGGGCTGGGGCCTGGACGCCCTGGTTCTGCTGGACGACAACCCGGCCGAGCGCCGCCAGGTGCGGGACGCCCTGCCCCAGGTGGCGGTGCCCGAACTGCCGGCCGATCCGGCCGGCATGCCGCTGGCGCTGATGGCCGGCGGCTGGTTCGAAACCGTGACCGTCTCGGCCGAAGACCGGTTGCGGGCCGATCATTATACCCGGCAGGCGCGCGCCGCCGCCGACAACCCGGATACGCCACCTGCGCCGGCCCGCCGCGAGGATTTCGAGGCCTATCTGCGCGGGCTGGAGATGCGCCTCACCCTGGCGCCGATCGATGCACGGTCCAGGCCCCGTGCCGCACAGCTGATCGGGCGGTCGAACCAGTTCAACCTTACCACCCGCCGGATCGATGCCGCCGGCCTCGCCGCAATCGAGGCCGACCCGGCCCGGCACTGTTTCGCCATCCGCCTGGCCGATGTCTTCGGCGATGCCGGCATCATCTCGGTGGTGATCATCCGCGAGGTGGCGGTACCCGACGGCAGACCCGACGGCGCGATCGGACGGGCCGGGGCGATCGGGCAGGCCGGGGCGACGGAACGTATCTGGGCGATCGATCTCTGGCTGATGAGCTGCCGGGTGCTGAACCGGCGGGTGGAGCAGGCCGTGCTCAAGGCCCTGGCCGGGCGGGCCCGGGCGCGGGGCATCGACCGGCTGATCGGCCTCTATCTGCCCTCGGGCCGCAATGCCCTGGTCGCCGGCCATTATGCCCGGCTGGGCTTCACGCCCTGCCCGGCCGAGGCCTGGCCCCACGCCGCCCCCTCCCCTTCCGACGGTTCCGGCATCCCGGCACTTCCCGAGGAGGCGACGGTCTGGAGCCTCGCCCTTGCCGGCTATACCCCGCCGGAGCTGCCGATCCGGATCGACGAGACGGCCTGACGCATCCGGCCAGACATCCCCCTTTCAGGCGCTGAGCTTCACCGGGGCGGCCTGCCGGGCGAAGGGCGGCGGCACCACCTCGGTCGGCGGGGTGGTGCGGGCAAAATCCATCATGCGCTGCATCTTGGCGGCATCGAAGCAGTCGTCGTTCAGCCACGAGCGGAAGGTCCGCACCACCTCCGCCTCGGGGAAGAAATGCCGCATGCGGACATGGGCGTTCAAAATCCGGCGCGGGTTGAACTGCACCTTGCGCAGCCAGTCGACCCGGAGTTCCGCAACATCCTCGCTGGTCAGCGGCACTTTCTCGCGGTCGAAGATGTCGCCGTAGAACAGGAAGGGCTGGCGCGAGAACATGCGCGGCGTGGTCGCATGGCGGGTCTGGGCGGTGAGCCGCTCCGCCTGGTCGGGCGTCGGCGCCAGATGATCCCAGAGCAGCGTGCCGCGATAGATCCGCACGATGTTGAGCGTGGGATCACAAAGATGTTCCAGCGAGGCGGCGTAATCGATGGTCGCCTGGGCCTCTTCGCGGGTCTCGGTCGGGAAGCCGGCCATGAAAAAGGTGGTGGCGACGAAACGGCGCGAGGCGGCGTCGATCATCGCATGCGCCCGCTCGATCTTCAGATATTTGCCGATGAAGCGCTGCAGGCGCGGGGTCACCGTCTCCACCGCCAGCGCCATCATCACCGTGCCGGCGGCCTCGAACAGATCCAGGATCTCGTCGTCGAGCAGGTCGGCGCGCAGGCCGATCGGGAAATGCAGCCGGACGCCGGGCAGTTCCTTCGCAATCTCGCGCAGCACCGCCTTGGCATGGGGGCGCGGGAAATTGAAGATGTCGTCGATGAAGTGGAAGGCCTCCACCCCCAGCTCGTCGCGGCGCCTGAGCATCTCGGCCACCACCGATGCGGGGGAGCGCTGATGCGTCGCGGTCTCGGGCGCGATATGGCAATAGAAGCAGCGATAGGGGCAGCCGCGCGAGGCCTCGATATAGGCGCAATGCCGCGGCCAGACATGGGCGGCATTGTTGATGTCGGCGAATTTAGTCAGGTCGATCAGATCATAGGCCGGCATCGGCAGGGCATCCAGATCGCGGATCCGCACCCGCTTCTCGTTGCGCTGCACCCGGCCGCCGGTCAGGACCGCCGTGCCGGCCAGATCTGCGGGCAGGCCCCCGTTCCGGCCGGTATCGCCGTTCAGCGCCTCCAGCAGGGCGACGAAGGTCTCCTCGCCCTCGCCCAGCACCGCCAGATCGATCTCGCCGGTCTTGAGCAGCAACTCGAAATCCGCCGAGACATGGGGGCCGCCGCCGATGATCGGCCGCCCCGGCAGAACCCGCCGCACGATCGCCGAGAGCGCCGAGAACCCGTCGCGAAACAGCGAAAACGCCCGAAGCCCGATCAGGTCCGGGTCGAAGGACTCCAGAAGCTCCGGCAGCGTGGTTTCGTAATCCGGATCGGTCAGGGTCTGGAATCGGCGGTGATGAGCAGGATGCGGCGGATCATGGGCTGTCGGAACCTCGGCCGAAAATGAGCGCAAGAGGTCGAACCTACCACGAAAATCCGCCGGCCATCACCCCTGCCGCAGCCGCTCGCGCAGGCGCGGCGCGGCATGATCAAGGAATGCTTCGATCCGTCGTGGCGCACGCTCTCGTCCGAGATAGACCGCATGCACCACCTCGCTGTCGGCCAGGCAGTCGTCGAGCACGGTGACCAGCCGGCCGGCGGCGATGTCGTCGCGGACATGGTATTCGGCAAGCCGGGCAAGCCCCAGCCCGGCCCGGGCCATGTAGCGCATGGTCTCGCCGTCGCTGACCTGGATCCGGCCTTCCACCTCGCGCGCGACCCTGCGGCCATCCACCGTCATCGGCCAGACCGCGGCGGCGCGGCGGAAATTGAAGCCCAGGCAGTCGTGATCGACCAGATCATCGGGCCGCCGCGGCACGCCGCGCCGGGCCAGATAGTCGGGCGAGGCCACGATCCGCCGCCGCACCTCGCCCAGATGCACCGCGCGCAGGCCCGAATCGCCCAACTTGCCCACCCTGAAGGCGATGTCGACCCGCGCCAGATACAGATCCACCACCTCGTCGGTGAAGGTGAGGTCCAGCCGGATCTGCGGATATCGCATGGTGAAATCCGGCAGCAGCGGCAGCAGGCAGTGCCGGCCGAAGGGGATGGAACTGTTGATCCTGACCAGCCCCGACGGCACCACCGCCTGACCGGCGAGTTCGGCCTCCATCGCCTCCAGCTCGGCCAGCAGCGCCTCGGCCCGCTCGCGGTAAACCTCGCCCTCAGGCGTCAACCGCAACCGCCGGGTCGACCGCTCCACCAGCCGCACCCCCAGCCGCGCCTCGATCCGCGTGATCAGCTTGGCGGTCGCCGACGGCGTCATCCCCAGCTCCCGCCCGGCCGCACTGAAGGCCCCGCGCGCCGCGACACGCAGAAAGACACGCATTTCCCAGGCGCGGGCGTCGGTCATGGGGTGGGGATCCCGGGATGTGTGCGTGGGATGGCGGCCCGCGCCGTCTCCCGCCATTCAAGACCGGGCACGGCGCTTCCTGTCGATCAGTGCCTGGACCTCGTCCATCACCCGGTCGTGCGACACCGCCGGCCGATCGTCGTCCAATGCCTCCAGAACCTTCGCTCGGAACCAGGCATCATGGGCTTTGGCGTCCGCGGCCAGGTCGCGGATGCCTACTCCTGTCCAGAACTCCATACTATCCCAATCTCTGTGCACCCCGCGTCGACCAGGGGCTGGGTTCCTACAGTACATAGATATGTCTTTATGTATTTATGTCGGGTCCCGCTCCCTTGTACCTCGGCTTCCAGCACGACCGGATCACGGAAGATCAGGCTGCATGGTCCTCGTGGTCGAGAAAACGACGCAGGGCGTCACTGACGACGGTATTCAGGTTCACGCCCCGGCGCCTGGCATAGAGCATGGCGCGGCGGTGCAGATCGCGGCCGGGCCGGACGTTGAAGCTGCCCTTCAGAGGAATATCGGGTTTACGGCCCTGGGCCGCGCAAAGCTCAAGGTAATCGTCCACGGCCTCGTGAAAAGCAGCCTTGAGGCCTTTTCCGTCCACGCCCTCATAGGTCACCAGATCACGGATGAACTCCAGCCGCCCGTGCAACACCTCGTCCTCGTCACTGTACTCGACCGAGCCGAGATAGCCCTTATATTCCAGCATCATGCTCATATCAGACTCTCCAGCAGCCTGACCAGCTCGTCCCAGGTGAAGTCCTTCGGCTTGCCCCTGAGCCGGGCAACCAGTTTGTCGTGCCGACTCATATCGCCGTGCCGCTCCCTCCCCGGTTTCTGATTCCCCAATATGGGAGATTTATGCGGAATTGCAACCGTATATAGTTGCTTCGCATGACGGGTCGGGGGCACGCCCCACCTAATAATCTCAGGTTGTATCCATTGGATGACCCACCTTCTGGTGCCCCTCCGGCCACGCTATGGCACCCTCTTCTTGTTAAGTGCATATTCCAGGCCAATTTTTCGCCATAAAATGAAATGATTCGACTCCCTCTTCGCACATAAATTGCACTACCATGTTTGTGACGGGCATCACATCCGCCCGCTTTCCACAGTCTTCCTGACAACATCATACAACTATTGATAGTGTATCGATCCGGGAGGGACGGATGCCCCAGGATGACCCGATGGCGGGGTTCGCCCGCCTTTTGCCGGGCCTGAAGGCCGATCGGCGGACCGCGGCGGCAGATCTTGATGTGCTGGCCGGAAAGAGCGAGGCCGCAAAGATCGAGGGCCGGAAGGCCGAAGGCGGGGAGGCTGGCGTCCTGACGGCGCGGCCGCAGGATGCGTTTTCGGTGCTGGCCATGGCCGGGATCGGGCCGGCGGCGGATCTGCGCGGGCTGGCGCCGTCCAGGGTGGCCGGGCCGTTCATCGATCTGGACGGGCGCCGGCTGTTCGTCGACGTGTTCGAGGCGGGCAAGCTGACGCCGATCACGCCCAAGGGCCAGGCGGCGCCGCTGATGCTGGTCTCGGGCGGCTCGGCGCGGCGCACGCGCGATCAGGTGTCGATCACCGTTGATGCCGGCACGGTCTGGATCGCGGCCGGGCTGTTTTCGAACAAGGCGCCGGCCGATGGCTGGGCCGGGCTGCCGGTCCGGCGCGGCACGGCGCGTTTCGCCGCCGCGGCCGCCAGCGGCACCGCCATCGCCGCCCCGCCCAAAGGCGAAATCGTGCTGGAGCTGGGCTACGAACCCGACCCGGCCAATACCTGCCCGGATGCGGCGATCACCGCACCCGCCAAACTCACCATCACCATCGATGGCGGCAAGGCCACGGTGAAGCTGGCGGGTGGCGAGGCGCGGTTCGGCGGCACCACCCACACCGTCGCCCCGACCGAGAAGGTTATGTGGAACGCGGCCGAAAACGGGCTCTGGTTCCCGGCCGACATCAAGCCCGAGGCGATCGATGCCGCCGGGATCGACTGGCGGGTGGCCAGCTTCGATGCCGGGTTCCGCATCGCCCGCGGCGGCTGGCTGATCCCGGTGGTGGTGAACGCCGCCCCCCAGACCCTGCCCCAGGCCAGCACCAGCGGCCATTGGTGCTTTGCGCTGAAGGGCGATCCGCGGGTCGGCTGGGCGGGGCTGGATGGCCGGGTGCGGATCACCGACCCCACCCTGTTGATCGGCCAGGGCATTTTCATGCTGGTCGACCGCAACGCCGCCGCCGATCCGGGCGCCGTGACCCGCTTCGATCTCTGGGCGCTGGGGGCCGGGATCGCCGGGCGCCAGAGCGTCACCGCCACACTCGCCGCCGCCGGTGCGGTGGTGATCGGCTGCGCCGGCGCCGGGCGGCATTTCGCCATGGCCGAGGCGCGGGTGGCCGAACGCCTCGCCTGCCCGCGCGACCATGCCGGCCGGCCGGTGACCACCCGGCCGGTGACCGCCATGGTGATGATCGCCGAAGAGGCGGGGCGGCTTCAGGCCGATCTGATCGCCACCGGCTTTGCCGGCGATCCCCCCGGCAGCCTGCGGCTGGTGGTTGAAAACGCCGTGCTCGCCACCGGGCTGCCTGCCCTCTATCGCGTGTCGGGCACAGTCGATGCCGATGGCGTGATCCGCGCCGGCACGCTGGATCTGGTCTTCGGCCTGCTGAACTGGCTGCCGACCCTGCCCGACCCTTATGTCTCGTCCTGTGCAGGCGGGCTGCCGCTGCCCCAGGCCGGCGCCGCCGCATCGGCGGGCGTGCTGCGCGCCGCGGTCAGCTGGTCGGGCGACGGCCCGCCGGCCCTCGCCTTCGCCGGCGACCTGCCGCCGCCCCTGCTCGGCTGCGACAATCCCTCCAAGCCCGATCAGCGGCCCGCACGCCTGCCCGATCGCGAGTTGACCGGCCAGACCGCCCAGGGCACAGGCCTGCGCGGCGAGGCCGAACAGGCCACATGGGAGCGCGCCCGCCGCGCCGCCGAAAAGTTCAAGGGCAACGAGGTCTGGCCCAAGGCGCGGGACAGTTTCACCGACCGGGTGGGCACGCTGGGCCGCCGGCCGGGGGTGTCGCTGCTCGACGTTTCGACCCGGCGCCATCAGATCGGCGTCGCCTTCGACACCAGGGTCGACCAGCCCCTGACCCATGCCGTCCCCCAGCCGGGCACCGTGGCCGAGATCGACGGGCTGCGCTTCAAGACCGGCCTCCGCGTCTTCGCCCTGCCCCAGATCCAGTGGGAACCGGTGCGCACGCTGGATGCCGACCAGGATCTGGCGACGCTCGGCTGGTTCCCCACCCCGCTCGCCTCGGCCGGCGATGGCGGGCCGGCGATGATCCGCGGCGCCGCGAAACTGCGCCCGGCCATCCCCGATCTCGCCCTTGAAGAGATGGTTGCGGGCTTCAACAGCGGCGACCCGCTGGAGGTGCTGACCACCCTGCCCTTCGGCATGATGGCCAAGATCGAGATGAAGGGGGTCGCCGATGCCGATGCGGCCGCCGATACCGCGACCATGCTGCGGCCGCGATTCGACCGGGGCGGGCCGCTGGAAGGCGGCCATCAGCTGAGCCTGCGCGCCGGCACGCCCACGGCCGCACCGCCCCGGCAGAGCGCCAGCTTCCGCGGCCTCGCCACCCAGACGCCCAATGGCGTCGACCTGGCCTCGGGCGCGCCGCTCAACATCTCGGTGCTGGGCGCCACCGCCGGTGCCGAGGGCGCGGTGGAGGCGATGTTCAACAATGAATTCACCCTGTTCCGCCCCCGGGTGCCGGTCACCCGGCTCGATCTCTCGGGCTATGGCAGCAGCACCTTCAGCGACTGGGGCAACCCCTTCGCCGCCTTCGCCGAGGCGGCCAAGGTCCAGTTCCAGGTGATGGTCGGGCGCACGGCGCTGGAGGTGGTGAAATTCGTCAGCGTCATCTACCCCTGGGGGATCAGGGCGACGCGCACCGTCACCATCGAACGCCGCGGCGGAGGCGGGGTGCTGCGCCGCGACAGCGGCTGGCAGGCGGCCTCGGCCGGGCTGTTCGATTTCCGCCACGTGCCCGCGGGCGGCGGCGCGCCGGTCTCGCCCGATTACGAGGTCCATCCGGGGCTGATCCGCGGGATTTACGACGTCGCCCGCATCCGCCCGTCGGACCGGCCGGCGATCGATCTGCCCTCGGGCGGCAAGGTGCTGCCGATGTATTTCGATGCGGTGGCCGAAATCGGTACCGATGCCGCCCATGCCCGCACGCCCGTCCGCGGCATGCTGGGCTGGCTGCATCTGCTGCCGGTGGGCGACCCGATCACCCCCGGCGAACTCGACCAGCTGCTCCGGGTCTATGGTCCGGCGGGCGGGCCGGTGGAGGTGTCGTTGCCGCTGGATGCGTCCGGCTTCCGGATGCGGCTGAAACGGATCGAGGCCGCACCCGCCTGGAACGGCCCTCATCCCGCCATCGTCGGCGCGCTGCGCGGCGCACCGCAATTCGGCGCCGGCAACGGTGCCTGGTCGGTGGCGGCCTTCCCCGGCCCCGCCCATCCCGACCAGCCGGGAGAGGCGGTGGCCGCCCCCGACGGCGTGGCGGTGCTGCGCGCGGGCGAGGCCGGCACGCCGCTGGCCGACAGGATCCGCGTGCCGGCACCATCCCCCCTTCTCACCTTCCAGGACCCGCAGGATCTGTTCTCGGGCGCCAGCCCGCGGGCCGATTACGCCTTCGTCCAGACCACCCCCACCCATGCCCTGGCCTTCCGCCGGCCCAGGATCCAGATCGGCAGTTCCGACATCACCGCCGGCCTGCCGGCCCTGTTCGCCGACGTTTTCGCCCGCACCACCGGGGCCGGTGTCTTCCCGCATCCCGATGCCGCCATCCCGCTCGGCGGGGCCGGCGGCCATCGCCTGCGGGTGAACCCGGCCAATGGCCGTTTCCGGCTGATGCCGCCGGTCGCCATGGCGCCGGGGCCGGTGCAGATCGTGCTCTCCGATGATGTCGATGCCGGCAGCCGGATCGACTATGCCGCAAGCTCGATCACGCTTGCGATCGAGGAAGACAGCTGGTCGCTGACCATGCCCCGGGTGAAGGTCTGGACCGACATTCTGGGGCTGACCGACGTCACCGGCATGCAGGCCGACATCATCGGCGGCAGCACGCTCAGGCCGAAGCTCACCGCCATCAACTCGCTGATGCATCCGGTGCTGGAAGACATCATGACCTTCCTGCCCGGCTTTTCGTCACGGCCCGAGATTGCGCCGATCGACCTGGCCGCCACCAATCTCAAATACAAGGTCAAGCTGAAGACCGTGGCCGAGAAAGAGGTCAAGCTCGGCCCCCTGGATCTCAAGGTCGGCGCGGTGTTCGAGGCCGGCACCGACGAGGTCGACATTCCCCCCGATCTGCTGCCCCCCGGCAGCCCGCCCACCGAGTCCAAGGTCGAATTCGTCGGCGGCGGCATCTCGGTCGCGCTGGAGGGCGAGACCCCGACCAGCCCGTGGAAAGTGGTCTACGGCGCCGAATTCTCGCTCGGCGGCAAGACCTATATGCCGCAGCTGACCACCGACCCCTCGGGCGGCGGCGCGGTGGTGGGCAGTTTCTCCAAGGCATCTTTCGAGCTGAAGGCCTATATCGGCATCGGCGTCGGCGGCAAACTGGGGCCGTTCAAGGCCGAGGCCTCGGTCGGCATCGGCCCGGTGATCGTCTATGAAGGCGACTGGGGCTTCGGCGGCTTCGTCTTCTTCGATGCCAAGGTCGACGTCAAGATCGTCACCGTCGGCGTCTATGGCGAATTCTCGCTGATGATCGTGAAGAAGGTCGATGGCGACTACGCCGCCTATGAAGGCGAGGTCGGCATCTACGTGAAGATCCTGTTCTTCTCGATCAAGGCCAGCATCGGTTTTTCCAAGGAAGACAAGATCTGAGGAGGCCCCGGCCATGGCCGCACCCCGCCTGTCGATTCTCCCCTTCCTTCAGAGTCCGTCCGAGAAGTTATCTATGATTTCCGGCTCCTTGCGATTCTGCGCATCATGATCCGGATCATCGCGAGGCGGAGGAATGCCAAAGCCATCCGTGAGAGGTTCTCGAAGTCTT
>NZ_JBBIAB010000039.1 GCF_039634785.1 Tistrella mobilis
TCGCCACGGCCGAGGCTCGCCGGCGGCTGCGCCCGCACCACCCGCAGCGATTCCGCTTTCCCCCTGCCCAGCCCCGCTCTCGGCGAGGGCCACAGGTGCAGCAGCACTCCGCTGCCGCACCTTAACCTTCACGGGAGAGTCCCATGACCACCATTCAGCCTATCCCCCTCAACCTCCTTATCCCTTCCAAAGCCAATGTGCGCCGCACCGGGCGCAAAGACGGCATCCGCGAGCTGGCGGCATCCATCGCCACCCATGGCTTGCGGCAAAACCTCAATGTCACGCCCGATGGCAACGGCCGCTTTGCGGTCGTTGCCGGCGGGCGGCGGCTTGCAGCCCTCAGACTGCTGGCGAAAGGGGGAACGCTGGCCAGCGATCATCCCGTGCCATGCCTCGTGGTGATGGACGTCGAGGACGCTGCCGAAATCAGTTTGGCCGAAAACGCCATGCGCCTCGATATGCACCCGGACGATGCCTGCGCGGCTTTTATGGCCCTGATCGACAAAGGAGCTGCCGTTGAGGATGTGGCGGCGCGCTTTGGCATCACCCCGGCCACGGTGCAGCGCAGGCTCCGGCTGGCGCGGGTATCCCCTGCCCTGCGTAGCTGCTTCCGCGCCGGAGACGTCAGCCTTGAACAGATGATGGCCTTTGCCGTTACCGATGACCATGCCGCGCAGGAGGCGGCATGGAGCGAGCTGTCGCAGTGGAACCGCGACCCTTCCAGCATCCGCGCCCACCTGACCCGCGAAACCGTGCGCTGCACGGATCGGCTTGCCCGGTTCGTCGGGCTGGATGCCTATCTCGCGGCAGGGGGATGCATCCTGCGTGATCTGTTTGACCGCGAAGAAAACGGCAGCTATCTGACCGACCGCCCGCTGTTGCTGCGATTGGCGGGCGAGAAGCTTGCCGCTGCCATGGAACAGGTGCGGGCCGAAGGCTGGAAGTGGGTCATCGCCGAAGCGGAACCCGACTACGACACCCGTTATGGCCGCATCTATCCCAGCGCCGGAGACGATGACGACGAGGAAACGGCAAGCTTCGCCCCGGAAGCGATCGCGCAGGCGGGCGCGCGGCTGCGCATCGCCCATGACGGCGCGCTGGAAGTGACGCGCGGCCTTATCCATCCGGACGATGCGGAAAGCCCTTCTCCTTCTCCACGGCCGGAAAAGCCGCGCAACGCCACCCTGCCTGCAACCATGGTGGCGGAACTGACCGCGCACCGCACCGCGGCCTTGCGGGTCGAACTTGCCCGCCAGCCTGCGGCTGCGCTCGCGGCGACCGTCCATGCCCTCGCCCTGCTCCTGTTCTATCCCGCCCCGGTGCGCGGGCGCAGTTGCCTTACCCTCGATGCCGAGCGTGAACGCCTCGCCCGCCATGTGAAGGCCTGCGACGACTGCCCGGCGCACCACGCCTTTGAGAAGCTGGCCCGGCAATGGGGCGACATGCTGCCCGAAGATCCCGCCATGCTGTTCGACTGGTGCCTTGCCCAGCCGCAGGCCGTGTTGCTTGACCTGCTCGCTTTCGTGGCGGCGGTGAGCGTCAATGCGGTGCAGGACAAGCACGACCAGCCGGAGAATGGCCGCCTCGCGCATGCCGATCGGCTGGCCGCCCATCTTGGCCTCGACATGGCCGCATGGTGGCAGCCGACCGTGGAAGGCTTCTATGGGCGCTTGCCGCGTACCGTGCTGGCAGGCTTCACGGCGGAGGCAGGGGTGCATGCCGCCATTGCCCGCCCCACCCTGAAAAAGCTGGAAGTCGCGCAGCGGGTGGCCAAGGCACTCGATGGCTCTGGCTGGCTGCCCGCTCCCCTACGCCCAGCCGATGCGGCCTGAGCCGAGGAACGCGCCCCCTTAACGGTGCGCGTTCTTCCTTTCATAAACTTACCCGGTAATTAAAATTACCGGGTAAGTTTATGAACCGAATAACTTGATTGGCCATGCCACCCGGCCATGAAAGTCAACCATCGCCGTTCTTGGCATCATTGGGCGGTTAGTCCGAAGAGGAGGTTCCTCCGCTGTCTGAGGGACTGCCAACATCGGGACTGCTATAGGAGGCGGGAGGTTCCTCATAGGTCGAAGAGCTGCCTGACGAACTATTTTCGTATCCGAAATCGCTGGGCGAGCTATCGAAAACTGTCACCGACATCTCTGGTGGTGCTGCTATTTCCTCGGAGGAAGCTTGAAAGGGCGATTGGCTCTCAGGGCTAAAAGGCGATGTATCGGACCAATCAGGCTGAGCAGGCTGAGGCTCCGGCTCGAATGCACGCTCAAGCGGCGCGCAGACCGTACTGCTCCAGTTTTCTGCCACAACGTCATGGACGGTATCGTATGCAGTATATGCTGCGGTAGTTCCGGCGAATACCGCCCCAGGGCCAGTTTCAACGAATGGGGCGGCGGCGGCCGCAAAAGCGGGAACGGCCACTGCGCCGCCAAGAAACTGCCCCATTGGCTCGGCAAGCGCATCGCAGGCTTCACGGGGATCGTCTGCAATCTCGGCGACCATGATAGCGGTCGTGTCTGCACTATCCTCAACGGGCAGCGCACAGACAACCGGATCAGATAGAGGAAGCTGCCCAAAGGATGAATCCGGATTTGTCCCGCCCGGAGGCACGCTTCCGTCAGCGTCGTGAAAGCTGCCTTCCTGATCCGCCATCCATGCATCAAATGACCCGAAAACGCCCATGACGTTCCCCCCCATCGATAGTAAGCTTAGGCTATCCTTAGATATTGGAGCG
Organism: Tistrella mobilis; assembly: GCF_039634785.1. Classification (NCBI taxonomy): domain Bacteria; kingdom Pseudomonadati; phylum Pseudomonadota; class Alphaproteobacteria; order Geminicoccales; family Geminicoccaceae; genus Tistrella; species Tistrella mobilis. The sequence continues at coordinate 2,735 of NZ_JBBIAB010000039.1, forward strand.
CGGAGCAAGCTTCACTAGGTAGCGAGGTGCGTGATGGCCTCAATTTTTAACCAGCTCGATGCTTGGCTCGAAACGGCAGATGATTCCGTGCCGTTGAACGCACCGGTGTCGCACGCTGAGAATGCTCAGGCCATGGCGAGAGGCAGCATCGAGACATTCAGGATCCATCTTGAAGAAGCGCAGCCAGCCGTCTCCGAAGAGATGATCCAAGGCTTGAACGGGTTTCTCAATGTTGCGAATAAAAATATAGATGAAGGAAAAATAACCGACGGTGAAGCAACGCTTATCACCCAATATCTTGACCAGATGCATCAGGCTCTATGGGGGGTATCCCTCAGCGGCATGCCCCTATCCATGAGCCTGCAAGGCGATAGGGGCGCGGTAGAGCAACATGAACCCATGCATTCAATCGAAGAGCGCTTGAATGACATGGAACATAGCCAAACCATCAGTCGCATCTTTAGCGCCGCTTCCATGATATATAACTTTGGTGATCCGATAATAAATGCGATCGGATCAATTTTCGGTGAAATAACAAGCATGGAATCTCCGCCACTGAATGGATCAGATGGCATCATAGAAACAATCGCATCAGATATTTACATTATCGACTCTTTTTAGGCCGGTTGATGTCTTTCGACCAGATAGGCTTTTCGGTACGAATGTTCTTTTCTGAGGAATTCCTGGCGATGCCGGGGGGGGGATTTATCGAATTTCGATCTGCTCCTGGTTTGAGCGGTCTAGAATTTTCCATGCGGCGTACCCCACCAGGACTGCACCCACCCCGACGGCGAGCACGATCATCGCCTTCTGATTCGCAGAATATTTCCCAGAACTCTTCCCAGAAAGGTTTTTTTTTACCTCCACGGTCTCCGCCCAGGCTTTAACGGGCCGCTCGACAGGTTGCCAGTCGCGCATGGACACAAGGCTGTCCGGAGCAAAGGCGCGGGTTAATTCCGGCCCCGCCGCCTGCTTCTCATAGGCGGTGCGCAGCGCGGCCAACGCATCTTCCCGGAATGCCGCTTCAATGGACTCGCGGCTGGGCAAACCCTGCCTGCGTGCTTCGTTATGCGGAAACACATAGGCTAACTTCACGCCGCAGGGGCGTGTGCCTTTGTCGCCGGTGGCGCGCGTCTCAATTGCCCAATCGGGATGATGGCCGGGAATATTCGCCACCCGATCCGACGCCACGATCATCAGAGCATCGGGGAGAGCAAGAAAGTCGGCACAAAACTTCTCATCCCAGCGTTGGTAAAGCTTTGCGTCATTGATCCGATCAATAATGCTCCGATCACCGCAGATGGGTGTCCATTCGTGAGGCGGGAAGTTTACTTTTGCAGATCCATAGATGCGGGCCGGTGTCACAGGACGCTCTCCAGCTGCCGGATATCGATCTCGGAACCGGATTGCGCAAACCGCAAATCCGCCCGCTTCAGAACAAGATCACCTTTGATCCCGGAAAGTATCGCCTTGGCCAGCATGAGATCGGCATAGGCGCTTCTCTCCATTGATCCAATCGTTCTTCCATCCTTAACGAACTGTAAAAACCGTTTGAATATACTCTCTTTTCGAGTGATCCTTGCATATTCTGCATCAAAAAGCAGATGATGATATTGAGCAAAAACAATACCTAATGTCGAGAATAGAAAAGGATATTCGATATTTTTTGGTTTTAAAATATTGGGACGCATTGAGGTAATACTCATCGGGCATGACATCAGTAATATTTTGGCATCCATATCACTAAATTGTGTGACAATTTCATTAAATAATAGATCATGAATACTCCCCCATTTTTCTTGCGGGTATCGGTCAAATTTTGTCAGAACAACAGAAACTGGCAAAATAGCCAAAGGATGGGTCAGGCTGTCAACCGCGCCTTTGACGATGGATCGTATATTCTTCTCAACAAAATCAAGGCGCTCTGTAATCTTGTCGATATCCATATCGCCGGCATCAACGAATATCACCAGCGCCTCGCAGCTGGCCACACGGGCGCGATCAAGCTGCGCTGCATCATCATTATCTCTCTGGTGGCTGAAATGACCTCCAGGAACATCCACCAGGGCGAGCCGTTTCTCCCGCTGTGTCCGTTCCAGGCTCCCGATGGGGGTATGTTCAAACATCACATCCATCGGGAACAAATCGGAAAACTCTGTCGGAGGTGGCCACCGCATGGGGCGGTCGGTCATGCCATCGGCAATGCGTTGCAGCGTGTCCCGATCGCTCGAATAGGCATAACCGGTTATCTGGAACCCCACCTGATGGTGGACTCCGTTAGCTTGCGCGATGGCGATCTCGCTTGGCTTGGCGATCATGCGGGCAGCTTGGCGCGCCCGGTATTGAGCATGCAGAGCACCGAAGAAGCTGGTCTTACCAGAGCCTTGGTCGCCGATCAGTGCAATCTTCATACAGGGTTTTCCCTACGTCGATGGGGAGAGTCTCGGAGAATAAAGGCCCATTTTTGTGCGAGAGACGGTTCCGCATCTGCCTGGTCGCCAGGTGCCGGGCGATCGGTGGAAGCTGTCGGCAGCACACCCTTCAGCGCCGCATGCGTCGCTGCCAGCGTTGACGGGGGGCTGCTTGCGCCGGATCGTCGGAAAAACTCCGCGCCACGTTCAATCAGTGGCAGCGCCTGACCAGTGAGGCCGAGTTCGCTGAAATGCTGCGCGGCTTTGCCGGCCAGCTCGGAGGCGACAAGCGGGCTATGGCTGGCCACATTATCCAGCGCCGAGAGGTAGGCCGTGAGAATGTTCTCCCATGCGCCCTCAGACAGGCCGGCTTCCTGCGCGGCGCGCATCGCGCGGGGAAATTTCGGCGCTTCGAGAAGATGGGGAAAATGGGTCGCCTGGAAGACGTCAGATAGCCCAACCATAAGGCTAATCAGGCTGAAGTAAGTGGCCCGTCCTGCATCCGCCCGGGATAGGCCTTTCAGATTAACCGCGACCGCGCTGCTGGCAGTAACGATGCCGCCTGCCTGGAATCCAAGGCCCCATAGGGAAATGTCTATCCTGAAATTTTCCTGGGAGATTGGCTCAACCAGCAGAAGGGCGCAAGGCTCCGTTCCCAGAAGCTCGTAAACATTGGAAGTCAGGCCGGCTGCATTGGATTGGCAGGAATTATGAGTTTCGTCGTAAATGCGGGCCTGGCTGCCGAGGAAAGACGATGTATCCCGATCGGCACATCGCACCATCTCACGGAGAAGCTGAATAAGTGGCTGTGTTGAAGATGCCTCATGTCCAGCGCCCCCGGCTGTGTTCCGCCGCGTCATTTGATCCAGAATGTCGGTTCTGCGGGTGATAATAATATTAAGGCTCCGACCGCGCTGATCGCGCGATAGGCGGATTATTCCGCCCGGTGTTGTATGAAATGGCCATTTATGCAGGGCATACGATAGATATTTTCCGCTTTCTTCGTTAGTGGCGGATAACTCCATTTGCAGGAGAATTCTATCGCGTTGGGCCGCTAAATTTTCTGCATGATGACGCTCCCTCTGTTCGAGCGAGAGAACATTATTCTCTAACGTGCCTTGATGCAGGCTGATTTGAGACCGTTCTATTTGGGTGGGCATGAACCGGGCGGCGGCCCTTTGTCCCAATCCAAAAGAAAGAGAGGTAATAACCGCACTCGCGCCAAGTATAATTGCAGAAATCGGATCGGGCATCGCAGTTACCCCGTTTCATCCATATTTTCTGGGAGGCGTGTGGTCGGTGAAATCCGTAGCGGAGTGTCGGGCATCCTTGGGGGTATAGTGCGTGCCGCCCAACCAGGGAGATCCCCCGCAGGAAGGCGTGTCGGAAGGGCGAGATACTACCCCTGGAGAACAGCATAACCGTGATCGTTGATCGGATGAATAGGATTTAAGCGATAAGTGACCCATACCCGCACGGGGCGCGTCTCATTTATTGGGTAATTTAAGTTACCGGGTAATTTTTATAATCGGATTGACAAAAATACCGGATTATTTAATTTACCCGGTAATTCAAGAAACCGGGTGCAAGCCATGCCTGTCATCGCCATCGCGTCGCCCAAGGGCGGGGCCGGAAAATCGACCACCGCCGTCATCCTCGCAACCGAGCTGGCGCATGCGGGCGCGCAGGTCACGCTGCTCGACTGCGACCCCAACCAGTCCGTTTCCCTTTGGGCAGGGCGCGCCCCGCTGCCCCCCCGGCTCGCCTGCATCTCCAATGTCAGCGAGAGCGAAATCGTGCGCACCATCCGCAAGCACGATGGCGACGGAAAAATCGTCATCGTCGATCTTGAGGGTGTCGCCTCCCGTCTGGTTTCCCGCGCCATTTCGCAGGCCGACCTGGTGCTGACCCCGATGCGGGCGACCACGCTGGATGCCACCATCGGGGTGCGCGCGCTGGAGCTGGTTGCCGAGGAAGAAGAAGCCCTCGGCCGACCCATTCGCCACGCGGTCGTTTTCACCATGACTCGTGCCATCCGGTCGAAGCAGCACAGCGCCATTGAAGCATCACTGGGCGGGCAGGGGGTGGACGTGATCGAGCCGCCCCTGATGGAGCGCGCTGCCTTCTCCGCCCTCTTCGAGTTCGGGGGGGATTTGCGCAGCATTCCCGCGCAGGGCCGGATGGATGGCGCGATCGAGAATGCGCAGGCTTTTGCGCAGCAGGTATTTGCCCGCCTTACGGAGGCTTCCCGATGAGTCAGAACACCCCCTTTACCATTGCCGTCGGCGCCCTGAAGCGGCGCGAGAAACCCGCCACGCCGCAGGCACTCAGCATGGCGGATGCTGCCGGTGAAAAACATGGGTTCGTGGACAGGGAACCGCGCCGGCGGCGCGGCCGTGTCGCCAGCGGCCGCACGGGGCAGGTGCATGCCAAGGTGCTGCCCGAAATTGCCGAAGAGATCGCCAACGAAAGCAGGCGCACCGGCAAAACGCAGGGGGTGCTGATCGAAGAAGCCTGGGCGCTGTACCGCGCCCGGCAGGGCTGAAGGCATCAGCGGGGCAGGGGGTATTTCTCTGCCCGCGCTTTGCAAAAGCCGATGAACGCCGCATCGGGGTTCTTCAACTCCGGCTTGCCGTTCATGCACCAGAACTCCTGCCACTGCTCATAGAGCCATTGCACATCGTAGCCGCCGGCCACCGCGCGCGCCCGGTCGAATGTATCCGGCGCCAGCGAGAGCGCCGCCTCGTCCTCGCGGCCGGCGGCGGCCGACCGCATCAGCGCCGGCATCGTCACCCGGTTGCGGAACACCACCATGTCATCGTCGAACGAAACGCTGTAGTCCGGGAAATGCTGGTGTTCCATATCCTGCGCGATGATCGTGCCGACTAGGCGCCGGAATTCTTTGAGGGTTGAGTTGGAGCCGCATTTTTTCTGAAGCCGCTCCAGGTGGATGCGCCACTCCGCCTGGGTGCCGCAATGTTTGCGCGCCAGCTCATACATCCGCCGCTCCAGGGGCTTGCGCAGCCGGAAATAATCCCGGTGCAGCGTCAGCACCTCTTTTGCGCGAATCGCGTTGAAAACCCAGTCCGAAAGCTCGATCTCCAGCTCTTGCATACGCCCTTCGCGCGTCTGCCGGACGAGCTTGAAGCTGTTAATCAGGCCAAAGCCGTCCAGCTCCTCCCGATTGCCGGTGGTGATGTTGGTGACGATCTTCGTGCCAAGCAGCCGCTCCAATGCGGCCTTCAGCCCGTCATAGCCGCGCCCGTCCGTGAGCCGGTTGGTGGCGGTGAGCACGTCATAGGCGCGCAGCCGCAGCCGCTTCGAGACGGGCTTGCCTTCATTCAGCGCGGCAATCGTCTGGCTGATGCAATAGATCAGCACATCCCGGTCATGAACCGTCGCCAGCCCTTTGACCGAAGGCGTGATCTCGATCCATGCATGGCCGTGTTCATAGCGCCGCACCCGGCGATCGGGTTTGGTCGAGAGGGAAAAAATCGGATGCTCCATCGAGGCCATATCGCCTTTCGGAGCCGCATCAAAAATATCGCAAACGAACAGATCGGTGGTCGGGTGGCGATCGGGCAGCAGGGGAGAGCGCTCAGGATCGAGCGCATCCAACAGCTCATGATTCGTGTTTTCACCCACCATGCCCCCATCATCGTGATTTCACCCACCGGGTCAAGCGCTTCGTGATTTTACCCACCGATCGCCTATCGTGTTTTCACACACCAAGGCCCGCTATCGTGACTTTACACACCATCTATCGTGACTTTACACACCATCTATCGTGACTTTACACACCGGCCATTTCTAATTACCCTTATATTTCAAATGCTTCCAAACCTTTTTCCACAGCTTAACACTATATATAACACATATCTAACACAGGGAGGCGAGTTATCCACAGGCCGAGCCTGCCCCACTTATCCACAACTCCCCACTCCAGCCATCCCGTGTGGCGCTGTCCTAAATACGGCATCGGCCTTCGGCCGATCAGTTTTTCTCTCATGCCTACGGCATCCAAACGGTGTGCGGCCTGTTGCCGCACAAGATTTTGTTCAGTTGGGAGGGGACACCCCTCCCAAACCCTCCCCAAGAGGGCTTGGCAAGGGGAGTGGGTGGCAATGTTTGGGGTTTACCTGCACCATCCTAGCAACGGAAAGGCCGTAGTCGCCAAAATCTCCCCGCTGGATGCCCTTCTTTGGATTGGGTGGTGGGGGAGTAGCGGCAAGTCACCATTCGCGCCGCATGGGCCGCAAAACGGCTTAGCGGGCCACCCCTCATTCCTGCTCCTGCTGCCGCGCATAGCTGCGCAGCAGCAACCGCAGGCAGTAATCCGGCAACTGGCGGTAGGCCTCCGTCATCGGCGGCACCGGCAAGAGCGACCGCTGCACCACCACCACCGTCACCATTGCCGCGCCGGGGCGCGTGGCGGCGCGGGCTTCCCGGCGGCGGCGCGCCAGGCGCCATAGCATCAACCCGGCCGCCGCCACCACGCAGCCAAGCCCCAGCCCATACGAGGGCGTCCCCCGCATCACGATCGCATAGGCCAGCCCAAACAGGCCCAGCAGCAGCATTCCCAGCCATTGCCGCGCCGCGTGGCGGCGCGGCTTCGGTGGCGGGGCCGGTTCCGTCCGGGCGGCCATGCTCTCCCATGCCCGCCGCCGCGCCCGGTGCAGCCGCAGCCGGTCATGCGCCTGCATCGACTGGTCGAGCAACCAGGCCAGGCCGACCCCGGCAATCCACCGCCCCGCTTGCCCGCTATCCAGCCAGATCAGATAGCCCGTCGCCGCAACCGCCAGCATCAGGCCCAGCATCACCAACCCGTTACCCAAAAGGTAGGTGAGTAGCGACGGCGGCTTCATTGCTGGAACCGCGCCAGCAGGAAGTTGCGACCACTACGCCGGAACTGCCGCCCGGCCTGATACCAGATCGCCGACACCTGGTTGCCATTGGCCGAGCCGCCCGTCATCAGCGCCGAGCCGAACGCCGCCGGCTCGATCACATAATCCATCTGTTCCGCATAGCCCCGATTGGTGCTGCTGCTATTGCCGCTGCCGCGATTTTCGCCCCAGTTCTCGCCCGATCCCCACGACGAACCCGCGTTCCACCCGCCGCCGGTCGTGCTGCTACTGCCGCCCGGCCCCATGCTGGTGCCGCTGCTGCCGCTGCGCCCCCGGCTGCCGCCGCGCGTCACGTTCTCGCCCCGGCTCAGCCCGTCATTCCAGCTCGCGCTTTCGCCCTCGCTGTAATTGGCCCGCCGCTGGAGCGCCCGCCCGATCGTGCGCGCCGCCCATTCCTGAGTTTCCGGGCAGGAGGTGCTGTGAAACACGCGCGTCGCAAAATTCCCCAGTAGGTGCTGCGCGCGATCGCGCGGCTGTTCGCCGCCGATCGTGGCGTAAAACGTGGGCAACGACTGCGTGAGATAGACCGTGCAGGCCCGCGATCCCCGGCAGGTGGATTGATATTCCGCATCATAGGAATTGATGAAATACTGGCACTCATCCGCCCACAGAAAAACCGGGCGCTGACGGTGCGCCGGCGGCAACGCATTGCGGTTCAGCACCGCCCGCTGCCACAGATATTTGAAGACCTGCTGCGCGATAATGCCGTCCTCATTCAAACGCAACGCCGGCATATCGAGCAGAATGATAGCCCCCTGAAAACACAGCTCCGGCACCAGCGTGACCTCGCCGCAAAACGCCCGCCGCAACCAGCCATGCTGAAAACGATCGAGGCTGGTGCTCAGTGAAATGGCGATATTGCCCCGCGTCTTCGGGTCAAGCCGCGCGAAATCCTCCGCCCAATAGCGCATCAGCTCCACCGTGCGCGTGGTGCCGAGCACATGCCGCGCCCGGTCGCTGGCCTGATAGAAAAACGACTGCGCCTGCCAGGCCGGGTCGCCCAGCTCCTCCCGCCGCTGCGGCGCGCCCCGCACGAAACGGATAATATCGGCGATCGTCACCGTGCCGGTTGCCGCGTGCAGCACCGGAATGCAATGGCGCAGCAATTGCCGGGTGGTGTCCTCCCAAAACCGCTCCCCGGCGCGGCCGGGGCTGGGGCTGGCCTGGTGCGCCGCCTCCAGCACCCGCATCAGGCACTCGACCACGCTGTTCAGCCCATCGCCGCCCTGCCGGGCCAGCTCATAGGCGAGGAAGTTGAAACTTCCCTCCTGGCTGCTGAAGGTGATGAGCGAGTCCGCCCGCCTGGCTGCCTGCGCATACTGTCGCCATAGCGCCGCTTCCTCCGGCTTCGCGCACAATACCAGCCCGCCCATCCCGGCGCGCAAATAGGCCATGGCCAGCGCCGCTCCGGAACCGCTCGTCTTCCCCGACCCGATACCGCCAACAATGCTTACCCCCTGGCAGGCATCGCGTAGCGTGAAATAATCGTCGGGGCTGAGCTGCAATAACGGCGTGTCCAGTTCCATTCCCCATACCTCCCGGAAACATTTTCGACTATGCTGGAATTATCCCGTGGCCGAAGGGGGTGGAGATGAGCCGCCAGTTCACCCGGATCTTCAGCGAAATCGTCACCGACATCCGTGAAAAGCTGGTCGAAGAGCCGTGGTACGGCCGGCCGCTCGATCGCCACCCGCCGACGCATGAAGCCGGCGAGCCGGCGAACCTCGCCGCGTTGATGGGCTGGGCCAAAAAATCCGACGCCCCCGGCGACCACCCCCGCGCGCTGGACGCCCCGCAGATCGACATCGAGCCGGATTGGGAACCCTACCTCGATCCCGATCGCTAGCCCAATGGGCAGCCCGGCGGCGCAGATGCGCCGCCGGGCGCGCGGCTCAGCTCGGCATCGTCGTCGGCGGTGTCTCCGCCGCCTCCAGCAGCGCCCGTTCTCGCGCCCGCGCCGCCAACGCAATCAGCGTCGCCGTCGGCACGAACCCGTCGATCTGTTCCGTGAAATCAAGCCCTTCCACCGCGTAGAACAACGCGATCTTGCCGAACATCGCATAGCCAATGGCGCAGCCGATCGCCTCCCCGGCAAACGGCACCCCAAACAGCAGGCGGCCAACCGTCATGTCGAACAGGTCGATCGCAACGCACACCAAGAATTTAAGCCACCACATGACGCCTCTCCCCGCCGGGTGATGACCCGCGCACCGCACCAAGCGGTGCGCGGGCTGATAGCCGTGGGCCGGCCGGGCTTCAATCCCGCAGCGTTGCACCCGGCAGCGCCGCCCCCAGAGCAGCGCCACCGGCGGCGCCAAGGGCAGCACCCCCGACGATGACAGCACCGCTAAGCAGCGGGCCAACCAGCGGAACAGCTGCCAGCGGAGCCGCCACCGATGCCGCGGTGGCAGCACCCGCCGCCGCGCCCTTGAACCCACCAATGCCCGCGCTCCCCGCGCGAACGCCCAGCACGAAGCTGTCCCACAGTTCCTTCACAGGATTTTCTTCGGACATGATATTCACCATTTAGTTGATTACGCTGATGCAAAATCACCCCCCGCTGTGCCGCGAGGGTGTGACGGTGGGGTACGCCGAGAAGCGATGCGGCGCACGAAAACACCACCCTGCCTAGTGGCAGGCGTGGGACTTAGACGGGTTTTTCTTGGGAAAGCATCAGGTGGTCGTGAGCCTGTTTAAGCCGCAATCGGCAGCGCACCCGTACCCCGATGGCTACAGGTTGGCGCATATCAGGCTGCTTGGTCAATACGAAAAAACACTGATTGTTATTTTATGTAAGCTCGTGCTGTCGACGACGCTTGGCTCCCGCAAAGCGTGAGTACTCCACCAGGGTATCGGGCTTGGGCGCTTCCCCGCGTTGAACCCGCGAGACCCAGGCATCCACCGCCTGCTTTTTAGTAGGAATAGGCAGGTCATCCGGTAGGCTGGTCGTGCGCTGCCCCAGCCAGGTATAGAGTTCGCGATCGAGCTTGCTGAAATGGGCGCGGATCAACCCGGTGCCGTCGGCGCGGATGATGCTTTTCCCGTCGGGCAGGGTGATCGGCTGGTAATAGGTGCGCAGGAAGTCCGGGGCGCTCATGCCGTTGCCGCGCGCTTCCTTCCAGGAAGGCACTGGCTGGCCCCGCGCCGCAAAATGCTGCTGCACAACGGCGACCGGATCGGCTTCCTGCGCGTTGCTCGCAGTGCTGGCATGAGCTGCCGCAGGAAGCTGATGCAGCTGCGAGATTTCATGCGCGTTGTCGGAAATAAATTGATAAATGCGTTCCGCTAGCGGCACGGCGAAATCTTCATGGACGTGATTTTCTATAAGGAGATTTATGAGATCAATCTCAATTTTAGGCTTACTCTTAGTATTAGGATCCATAAAATTATCATAGTTCAATTCTATATATTTAGCAATGGCCAACGAAATTGACATATAATCAGGGTGATCGCCCAGATGTTCAGAAATTATGTCATCCGGACCAATAAAATAGTTACGGCCACGTCGCCCTTTCTGTAAAGGTGACGAGGGTTCTATTGAAAATTTTGGAGAAGATTCAAGCGTTCCTGTATAGAATGAGTTTTCTACTATTCGCGCCATCATGGCGATGGCAACGCCGGAGGCAACAACGCTGACCGCGCCGGCGGCAATGCTGAAAACGCTACGACCACCGAGATCCTTCGCCTCCATGAATGATTCATGAAGGCGGCGTTTGACCAGAGCGGTTAGAAACTCGCGGGTCATTCCCTCGATGGCATTGCTCGACATCGCAAAAGCCCTTTTGAGTGCGCGGACACCTCGTGATCGGGGGTCACTCCACCGCATGGCGGGGGTAAAGAAAGCCCAGCATAACAGCGCTGGCGCTCACTATAATGCGCCACCCCCCAGATGGGGAGTGAAAAATCGCGTGCTTCTAGATGGTTGATGGTTGTCGCCATGCAGATAGCGCATAGCGATACAGAAAAATTTCGTATATGCATAAAGTTCGATGCTTTTTCTGGGGTAAGGAAAAAGAGATGACCGACTAATGCTTGAAAGTATTGACCGGGTTCGTCATTGAGCACTGCGACGATAAAGCGCAGTGCCTTCCGTTCAGGCCGAGCGCTCCGCGTCATGCCCCTGCAGCAGGGCTTGCGGGTCGATCGCCTGGATGCTGTCGATGCGCAACGTCCCCGCCGCTGGCGCGGGCCACCGGGCCGCATGCCATTGCTGAATGGCTTTCAGCCGTCGGTCGTTGATCGCCTCCAGCAAAGGGTCGGCGATTCCGGCGCCCTGAACGGTAAACGCCATCGAGGCATAGTGAAGGGTCACGCTGTTATCGCCGAGGGCGTAGACATGCAGAAGCTGGGGGTAGGGCATCAGGTAGCGCTCCGGGGTCTGGAACCGCGGATGAAAGCTGCGCACCGTCAGCGCCATTACCGGATCTCCGGTGCGCTCCAGCTGTAGGGCGTAATAATCGCCGGCGCTGCTAGCGGTGGCCGCCGCCGCTTCCGGCGTGGCTCCGGCCGGCCGGGGCGCGCTGTCGGCGCTCAGAAGCTCCGCCAGCGACGGCCCGCCCCCGGCGGCCTGCGGTGATTGGGTCGCGCGGACGCGGGCCGCCCAGGCCGTGCTGCGAATGCTCATCGTTCAAATCCTCCTTCATGGGCAGGCCCGGCCGGGTGGCGTGGTGGTTCAGGCTGGCCGAGCCACCGCGATAGCTTCTCCAGCTTCTTGTCGCCCCAGGCGAGGAAGGCGCTGACGCGCGCCCCGGCATGGCGGGGGTCGCCCTGCATGGCGCGCGCGGCCATCGCCCAGACCGTGCGTTGCTCGTGGTTGGCGATCCACTGGTTCATGATCGCCTTGCCGCGTTCCTTGATCTCCCGCACTTTCAGCAACACGCCCAAATAGGGCTGGGGCTTGTAGGGCTTGCCCTGTTCCGCATAGCTGCGGCGGTCAATCCGGGTCGCAATCCCCTTCATGGCAAGCACCTGGTTCACCGCATGTTCCCATCCGGCCCGGTGGCTCTCATAGAGCGATTTCAGGTTCCACGAATCGGGGTTCGTCACCCAGCCATCGCCTTCGACCCAGTGCGCGTTGGGATGATCCCGCGCCTGAGCGGCGCTCAGCGTGTCGTGCCGTGATTTCTTCCGGGCGAAGCCGTCCCCCTCCAGGGGGCGCATGGTCAGCAGGATATGCGCATGCGGCTGCGCGCCGCTGCCATCGCGGGCCGTGTCATTGTGCCAGGCGATGTCGGCGACCATCCCGCGCGACACGAAATGTTCCTGCACATAGGCGCGCACGATCGCGATCCGCTCTTCGCGGCTGAATTCGCGCGGAAGGGTGACGCGCAGCCGGCGGGCGGTCTGCGCATCCTTGCGCTTCTCGGCGCCTTCGGCGCGCGTCCACAGCTCAAGGCGCGCATGCACCCAGTCCGGCGCATCGCGCGGGGCAAGGATCTCCAGATGCTCGACCTCGCCGGCGCCGGCCCGGTAGTCGTGCTGCTGCCCGGTGCGTGGATCGGTGAAACACGCGCGCGCCTGGTAGGCCGCCGCCGCAATGGCCGACTGCCCGCAACCACGACTGACCACTTCCACGCGCATCGAGAAATAGGCTGGCATGCCTGACCACCTGGTTCGAGGTTCGGGAACGTGCCAAGGGGAATTAGTGCACAGATACGTTGCTGGCGCAACGTGCACCCCTCGGCACCGGAGAGGCTTCCGTAATTCATCCTTAAAGTTGTGATGTCCATGGAAAATTGCAATTTATACGAGCATTGGCAGGCGGCCTGCCGATGCTGTTGCAGGTGGGCCTCGAACCCACCTGCCCAGCCTGCCGAAGGGGCGTTTGAGCCACCCCCTTCGGCGCATCCCCCGGCTGTGCCTGGCAACGAGATCAGACCGTCACCACCCCGCGCCCATCATCCGTCAAATTCATCTTGATAACAGATTTTATCAATATAAAATCAACGCCATGAGCAGCATCCATTTCCCCACCGAAATTCCTTCCGGCGATCGCCGCCTCACCGCCGGCGAGTTCCATCGCCTGGGTGACGTTCCCCCGGAGGCCGAATGGTTCGACAACATTTCCAGCCCGGCGACCCGGCGGGCTTACAGAAATGCCGTCGGTGATTTCATGGCCTTCACCGGCATCGTCCGGCCGGAAGAATTCCGCATCGTCACCCGCGCCCATGCGATCAAATGGCGCGACGAGCTGGTGAAGCGCGGCCTGGCCGGAAGCAGCATCCGCCACCGGCTGGCGGCTCTGTCGTCACTGTTCGAGTATCTGTGCGAGCGCAACGCCGTCACCCACAACCCGGTAAAAGGCGTGAAGCGTCCGAAGGTGGAGAATGCGGAAGGCAAGACGCCGGCGCTGGGCGATCACCAGGCCGCGACCCTGCTTGCTGCGCCCGCCGACGACAGCCTGAAGGGCAAGCGCGATCGGGCCATCCTTTCAACCCTGCTCTTTCATGCCCTACGGCGGGAGGAGTTATGCCGCCTGACCGTGCGCGATGCCCGCCAGCAGCGCCGGGGTGTGCCGCATCTGGTCGTCACCGGCAAGGGCAACAAGCTGCGCTACATCCCGCTCCATGCCGGCACGGCGGGCCTGATTCACGACTATCTGGAAGCGGCCGGACACGGGGGTGACGAAAAGGGGCCGCTGTTCCGCCCGCTGCGTAGCCGCACCGGAGCGCAAGGCGCGGCAATCACCCCGGATGGCGTCTATAAGCTTCTCCAGCATTACTCCGCGCTGCTGGGCTTCCGGATCGGGGTTCACGCATTGCGCACCACCGCCGCCACCAATGCGCTCGATCATGGCGCCGACATTGCGAAGGTGCAGGAGTGGTTGGGCCATGCCAATATTGCTACCACTCGTATCTATGACCGCCGCAGGACGCGGCCCGAAGACAGCCCGACATTCAAGGTACGGTACTGAGGGGATGGCGAGTGCAGGTCTATACAATCCGGGTCTATCCGGAAACGTGCAGTGTGACGGTGTATCAGAAAAGCAAAACCGTCTGGATAGCGACGGGAAATTTCATGGGACAGGAGCTTAGGCAGAAAGGAAGAAGTGAAAGCTCTGCACTCGACCGATGGCGTGACGTTGCAGAATGGCGGTATCGAAGTAGTTAAGTAATATCAAGAAATACGCTGGCCGGAATCGAGTGATGGAAGGGTGAGTGACGATCAATGGCAACGCGCGAAGAGCTTGAGGCGGCAAAAAGAGAATTGATAGAATGGCAAGATAGGTTTGACAATTATTCAGGGAACAATCCGAATAAATACAGCACCAATATTCGTAATGCATCTCGACGGGTGCGCATCCTGGAAGCGGCCCTGAAGGCTTCCGAGGACATCCCGCTTTCCGATAAGGAGCGGCATGGTCATGCTCCGCCATCGACGAAGAGTAGGCCCTAAAATGCTGAACCCCGGGCGCATGCCAAAGGCAGAGGCGTACCCGGGGTGTACAAAGCAAACATAAGAGATTGCATCGCGTATGTCAAGATGCCTATCATAAAGTAAGATTCATAATTCAGAGGCCTAATTGCCTGCATCATTTGTTTATTCCCAAGTAGATCTTGCCGAACTGGAGCGCTGCCTGTCGTCAGATCGCCTCTCCACATACATGGGAGCTGTGGGTCATGACAAAGAAAGCGCTGTAAGGCTCTATGTGTGGAATATGGCAATAAGCGCTGCATTCTATAGCCCGCTTCAGGCTCTGGAAATTACTATCCGTAATGGGTTCCATCATGAGCTGACGCAGACCTATGGCCCCTCTTGGTATAATAACCCACGGGTGCCGCTAACCGCCGAGGCGCTGCGCCTCGTGCAGAACGCGCGCGCCAAATTGGCCGAGCAAGGCAAGGCCCCCGATCCAGGCCGCATGGTGGCAGAGCTATCTTTCGGGTTCTGGGAGCGTCTGTTATCCAAGGGGCCGAAAGGGGCATATGAGATGAAGCTCTGGCGGCCGGCGCTCCATAAGGCCTTTCCACACGCCCGAAAGAAGCGCTCGGAGGTTCATCTGCCTGTGCAGCATCTTCGGGTGCTACGCAATCGTATCGCCCACCACGAGCCGATTTTTGCCCGCCACCTTGCCCAGGATTATCGCAGCTTGACGGATGTGCTTGGCTGGATCAGCCCTGAGATTCGCAGATGGGTCGAGCACCATAGCAACATCCATGCGGTGTTAGCGCAGAGACCGTGAAGGAGTGGGAAAATAATGGGTGAAATTATAATAAAATGCAGAATCAAAGGGGCATAATATAAGAAATTAACAGATTTTATCAAAATATTAACGCTTCTTATTAATAATAAAAATCAATCCGGGCGGAAATAAAGACCCGGAAGAGCCGCAAACCACCCGGTTTAACTATCGTGGCGGCAACGGATGGTAAGCACAGAAGACACGACGCCCAAGGCGCATGCGCTGGTTGAGGCCTTTTCGGTCGCTTTTAAGCTGCGCAGCGCCGGAGCGGACTATGCCGGCGAACCTGCCCAGGCGTTCGCTGTTCCCGAAGACATGCCGCGCGCCCGCGCGGCGCATCTCGAACAGCATCGCGCGTCTGCGCGTAGCCGCCTGCAACAGCAGGCAGCGGCGCTGGTGGGCGAGGATCGCAGCCATATCGAGCACCATATTCTGTCCCTCGATGCGGCGGCCACCATTGGTCAGATTGACGCCATCGCAAGCCGCGTCATGCAGGAAATCACCCTACTTTCAGTAGCAGTGACGAATGGCACGCTGCTGGTCGAAGACACCGAACGCCAATCCACGGCGGCGATCAATGCTGCCCACCAGCGCCTCTATGCGGCCGATGCGGTCTACCGGGCGCAGATCGACATGCTGGCGACCGAAGCAAACGGCGATCGCCAGCAGGCCGACGCGCGCGACGAGAAGACCGATGAGCTGCTGCGTCGGTATGGCATCACCACCAGTGTCGATGCCGAACTGGAAGAGCAGCGTCGCCGCCGTGCCCTGGCCGAGCAGCGCGGCGACATGATCGAGATGTTCCGCCTCGATGGTGCCATCAACCAGATCCGCGAGCGTAAGTATGCCGAAGCACGCGAACAGGCTGTGGAGCACGGCAAGCCCGAACTGGTCGAAACGCTCGACCGCGAGCAGCCGCAGCGGAAGCGGGAGACTGAGGCGGCGGTGCGTCGTTCAGAAACCGCTGGGTGGCGGTTTCTTGAGGCGCAGGAGCGGGAACTGAAACGTAAAGAGATGGGCGAGGCGTGGCGTGACGATGCAATCGCCGAAACCCAGGAGGCTCCGAACGAGGCCGCGAAACAGAAAGAAGCCCGGTCGGATCAGGAAGATGGCGCGCCGCCTCTGGCGGCGGGGACGCCAAAGCTGCCAGTGCTCGCGGTGACAGAGCTGCCGGCGGCGCCATCATCATCCGACAATGCCGCGCCCATCTCTTTACGTTTCGGTGCCGCTTTACGGTGATCCCTGAGCCTTGCGCCGCGCTTCCTCAGCCTGGCGCTCGCGCAGCCGGCTGACAATAGTATCGAGTTGCAAGAGCGTCATGAGATCCCCGCGCTGTTCGGCCAGATCGCGGTTGCGCAATTGCTCCGCCAGTTCGGCATCGACGCTGGTGGTGATGCCATGCCGGCGCAGCAGCGCGTTCATCCTTTCGGCAGCGGCATCGCTGCGCTTGCGATCGACCGCCGCCTCGGCTGCGAGCGCATCCATCTGCGCCCGGTAGACCGGATCATTGGCATAGAGGCGGCGGGATGTTTCGGCGTCCTGCGTCCACGCCACCCCAAGCGGCAGCAGGGCGGCAACCAGCAGCGCCGCCGGAAAGAACATCCGTCGCTTCATGGCGTGCAACTGTCCAACCGAGTTTCAAGGGAGGTGGCGCGCAGCGCGAAGACGAAGAGCCGCGTGTTCACCTCAACGCAGTTCCAATAGCCCGTGGTCAACAGGCACGCGCCCGCCGCGCAGGCGCCGAATGTCTTGAGGCCTTCGGCATCGCTTTCGGTGCGCATCGCCGTGTCGAAGCCCGCACCAAGGCAGGTGGCAAACACTGTCATCGACCCCGGATTGTCGTTCATCAGCGCCATGGCATCGGCATGGAGCGTCTGCAATTCCGAGCGAACCGCCGGGCAGCTCTGGGCCAACGCGCTGGCCGGCACGGCAATCATCGCCAAAGTGCCGATCAGCCCGGCCAATGCCGGGCGCCGCGCTGGCCGGAAAAAGGCAGCAGAAAACCGCATTGCTTCTCTCCCCCGAAGCAAGACGAACCAACCCAAAGCATCAGACAGCCATGCAGCCCTCAGGGGCGGCTACCCGCCCCAGCGCCGCCATTGCGCGTTGCGCGGGTAGAGATCTTCCATCGCCGCGCTGGGGAAGCTGCGATCGCTACACCACCCCTGGCCGGGCCGCCCATACCAGAGGTAGTTGCGACGATCCGTGACGATGGCGTATTCAGCCCGGCCCTCCTGCCGCCAATGCGCCTCGGCCGCGCGCATGGCCTGATCCTCCGAGTAAAACCACAGCGCCTGACCATTCTGGGTGACGCCATACCATTGGTTTCGGTCAAGATAGACGAAGCTATACATGAGAAATCCCTGCACCGTCGGGGGCGCTGCGCGCCTATTTCTTGATGAATGGTGCCAGCGTGCAACGCTATCGGCAATTTTGCTGCGAATTACACGCATACAACTTTGATTTATCTCGACACGTTCCCGGAGGAATTCTAGTCATTCAAGAGTTGATGACGGGTCACTGTCATTCTCGAAAAAAATATGTGCAACCCTATTGCCGATAGCGTTGCAGGAGGAGAAAACGCCATGGTCTATGCACCCAATCCCCACTGGCAAATGATCGACCGCAGCGGCGGCCGCAAATACCTCAACGCCGCCGAGCGCCGCCGTTTTCTGGAAGCAGCCGACCGCATGCCCCCATGCCGCCGTGCGCTGTGCTACCTGCTGGCTTTCACCGGCTGCCGGATCTCCGAAGCCCTCGCCCTTACCCCCGCGCAACTGGATGCCGAAGGCCGCACCATCACCCTGCGCACCCTCAAGCGCCGGCGGCTGGTCTACCGCACCCTGCCGCTGCCGGAGTGCGTGATTCGCCTGCTGCGAGCCATGCTGCGCGGCCCGGCCGACCGCTTCTGGAACATCCACCGCGTCACCGCCTGGCGCTGGGTGAAGGCGGCCATGCGGCAGGTGCAGGTGGCCGGGGCCATGGCCAGTTGCAAAGGCCTGCGGCACGGCTTCGGCATGCGCGCCGCCGCCTGCAACATCCCGCCCAACCTCATCCAGCGCTGGCTGGGCCATGCGTCCCCCGCCACCACGGCGGTTTATCTCGATGCGGTGGGAACCGAAGAGCGCCGCTTCGCGAGCCGCATGTGGTAGCCCGGCCACCCCAGCGGGGCCGCGAGCGCCGGAAGCGGCAATTTCACGCGGTGATGCGTGAGGCTTCCGGGTGCGCGCGGTTCATGGCGGCCTGGGCCGAACTGCTGATCGCGCCCGCCATGCTCGTTCTGTACGGCCTGGCGCGCGGTCTGCCTCGCCGGGTCGCGGCCAGGCCGCGCGTCCCGCTGCCGCTGGCATGCCTGCTGGTGCTGCTGCTGTTTATCGCAGCAGCGATGCAATGGCACCGCCCGGCGCAGCAAACGGCATCCGGGCCAGCAGCGGCCATGAAACCGAAGCAACCGCGCGGAAGGATCGTGCTCGATAGCCTGTTCTGCCTGCATTAGTGCCTGGGCCAGCCGCGTAGCGACGAAGGCCACGCTATCATGCGGCGCGTGTTCGCCGCCGGCGCGGTGGTGCCGACCATCTGGCGCTACGAAATGGCCGCGTCCCTGCTACGCATCGCGCGCCCAGCCGCTGACCTACGAACAGCGGCGCGCCATCCTACGCGCTCCTGCCCTTGCCATTAATATCCCGCTTCTGCCCGCCGCCATGTCATCACATCTTCTGTTCAATTAATGATAAGGTCTTACAGAAAATATTACACGAGATAATCGGGGTGTTACCTGGCATTATTTCGATGCTTCTTCTGATCAATTTCATTATTGATGATTTGAATTGCTTCACCAATTCTATCAAGTGCATCTTGAGATGATTTTGTTAGAGTGTTGCCGAACATTTCTCGACATGATTTGTATGTATTATTTAGATTTTTTAATTCTTCTTCTAGGTTCGGAAGATTGCGCTCATTAGGTGGTGGCAGCGTCATTTTTCAGATCCTTCTGATGAGATGTTCTTACTCAATCATACCATCGACCTTGATAAGAAATTCAACCATAAATCATTGTATGGTGCGATTGACAGCACAAAAGGAAGCATCCGCTGTTCATCACGCTGCTCTTCCTTGCGGCGCTGATCGAGCAGGGCGGCGTCTTCAATCGGCGGTGAGGGCGGTCTTTTCCGGGGAAGGCCGTTGCCTGCCTTGGGTGGAAGTGCTTGTCCCAAAGGTTGGGCCGGGTCACTTACCCGCCGCGCCGGTGCCGTCTATCCCGCGGCCCGCTCCATTCGCTGCGCTCCCGTGTGGGGGAAGACAGCGCCGGCTTCTCCGCCGGGTTGGTCGTGTCCGTCCTTCGGGACAGTCACATCAACCAAAGGAGAGTCTTATGTCCAACCCCAAAGAAAAACCCGCACCTGTCCTTGATGCCTATGCAAGAAACGTCGGCGCCGGCGATCAGGTCTACTGGACGAAGATCGGCGTTGCCTGGGAGCGCGCGAACGGCAAACCCGGTTTCGTCATTCGCCTCGAAGCCTATCCGGTGAACCCGGAAATCTTCCTGTTCCCGCCCAAAGCCGATGCCAAGGCATAGGAGGGTGTGATGCAGCTTCTTACCAAAGCGCAACGGGCAACCCTGCTGGCGAACCATCGCCAGCAGGGGCTTACCGGCACGGTGGATCACTACCCCGTCGTCAAGCTTTTCACGCCGGATGCCGGATGCACCTGGTTGCTGACCGAGCTGGACGAAGACGGGGATACCGCCTTCGGCCTGTGCGATCTCGGCCTTGGCTTTCCCGAACTGGGCTATGTGAGCCTGGCCGAGCTGGAGAGCCTGCGGGGAGCCGCCGGGCTGCCGGTCGAGCGGGATCGGCATTTCCAGGCCGACAAGCCCCTCTCCGCCTATGCGGCGGAAGCGGCGCGGGCGCGCACCATCCGTGCCTGAGACCGGAGGCGTCACCCGCTGGGGTGACGCCTCCGCGTTCCTGCCGGGGAGCCTTGCCGGTGTCAGGCCAGCCCGTACCAGGTGCCGCGCCCGGCCCAATAGCGTGCCATTTACCCATCCATTTCCCTCCGATTTGCACCGCCGTCCTTCGGGTCAGGCCGGGCTGTCATGAACCGAACCCGCCGAACGGTTTCCCTCCATGTTGTGGGTTATGCCGCCGCCGACGCGGCGTAAGTGGGGGAAGCCGGGGGGCGCCGCCCCCTCTCTCCCCCAAAGCGCAATCGCCACGGCCGAGGCTCGCCGGCGGCTGCGCCCGCACCACCCGCAGCGATTCCGC
>NZ_JBBIAB010000040.1 GCF_039634785.1 Tistrella mobilis
CTGCTGCGACAAGCACCGGGAAAGGACTCCCTACGCCTCCGACGCAAGGTCGCCGCTTGGGACGACGACTTCCTCGCAAGCCTTATCGCTGCTTAAAAAACTTTCACCCGATTCCCCTGCCCCCACCGTCAGTTTCACCATAACGCCGTTATGGGCGATCGGCCGTCACGAAGCCGCCACCACCCGGTTCCAGTCGTGGCGAAGCGGGCCATGGCCATGGCCCAGCCCGGGTGCCGCCAGCATGGCCTGGCGGACATAGGACCGCGCCACCGCCACGGCTTCGGCCATGGGCCGACCGCGGGCAAGGCCGGCGGCAATGGCGCTGGCGGTGGTGCAGCCGGTGCCGTGGGTATGGCGGCTGTCGATCCGGGCGCTTTCGAAGCGCAGCACCTTGAGCCCGCCTTCGGGGGCGGGCGTCACCAGCATGTCGACCAGCACCGGCCCGTCCATATGGCCGCCCTTGATCAGCGCCGCGCGGGCGCCCTGGGCGATCAGGCTGCGGCCGGCCTGGATCATCGAGGCCGGGTCGGTGACGGCAAGCCCGGTCAGCACCTCGGCCTCGGGCAGGTTCGGGGTCACCACGGCCGCCCGCGGCAGCATCAGCGCCTTCAGCGCCTCTACCGCATCGGCGCGCAGCAGCCGGTGGCCGCCCTTGGCGACCATCACCGGGTCGACCACCAGATCGAGCCCGCCTGCCAGCGCCGGATCCAGCCGCTCGGCAACCGTCCGGATCACCTCGGCCGAATGGAGCATGCCGGTCTTGGCCGCGGCGACACCGCCGGCCAGCACCGCGTCGATTTCGGCGATCAGGGCCGGGGCCGGCACTTCCCAGACACCCGTCACCCCCAGCGTGTTCTGGACGGTGAGCGCGGTGATCGCCGGGCAGCCGTCGGCCCCCAGTGCCAGCGTGGTCTTGACGTCGGCCTGGATGCCGGCCCCGCCGCCGGAATCGGACCCGGCGATGATCAACACACGGGGCAAGCTGGTGGTCACGGGCAGGTCTCCTCGCCGGCGGGATCGTCGGGCGTCACCGCCCGGAAAGCGGCATGCAGGTCGGTGGAGGGATGAGAGCCGGCCGCGGCGCGCGCCGCCGGATCGGCGGCCACCGTCGCCCGGATCAGCTCGGCATGATGCCGCCACGACCGTCTTGCGTCGAGCCCCCGGATCGCGCCCATGGCGACCGCGGTCGCAAGCCCGATCGGCGGGCCGCCCAGCGGCCCGGCCGCCAGGCCTTCATCGGCGATCAGGTCGATATCGTCATCGGCCAGCATGGCGATGCCGAAGGCGGGACCGCCGGCCACCACCACCTGCTCGGGCCCCAGGCTCGCCAGCGTGGCCACCGCGTCGATCAGCCCGTCGACATGGCGGATTTCGCGCCCGACCATCATTTCGGCCGCGGCCAGATCCAGGATCAGCGCCTGTGCGCGGACCACCAGCCGGGCCTTCAGCACCTGCAGCGCATCGCGGTTCATCAGATGGCGGCCGGTGGCATCGACCAGCACCGGATCCAGGATCAACGGCACGCCATGGCCCAGATGTTCCACCACTTCCGACACAGCCAGCAGCTGGTCGGTCTCGGTCACCCGGCCGATGCGCAGGGCATCGGCGCCGATATCTTCCATCACCGCCCTGAGCTGGCCGCCGACGATGTCGGCCGGCACCGGCATCGCCTCGCCATCGGCCACGATGGCCGTCACCGTGCTCGCCGCATAGACCCCGCAGGCGGTGGCGAGCTTCAGGTCGAAGGCGATGCCTCCCCGGCCCTCGGGATCGCCGTGGTCCACGCTGAGCAGCCGCGGCATCGCCGTCGCAGATGAAGCACCCGTCATCGGACTGCCCTTTCCCCTACCCTGACGGTTCCGGTCCGACAGCCCCCCGGCCGGCGGTGCCCGTTCACATGATCCGGCGGAGGCATGCCCCCCACCCTTGTCCGGCATGATGTTAGCGGGCCGAAAGTTAATGCTTCCACCCCCTCCATGCAGATCATTCAGGTCGGGTGGCCACCCGCTCCATAACTTCGACGATACGACCGACGACCTGTTCCACCAGAACGGGATCATCGGCTTCCGCCATGACCCGGATCAGCGGTTCGGTGCCCGAGGGGCGGATCAGAATGCGGCCATGGCCGTCCAGCCGCGCGGTCTCTTCCGCGATCACCCGAACCACCGCGTCGTCGCCCGTGGGCGCCTGGCCGGCATAGCGGACATTGCGCAGCAGCTGCGGCCAGGGATCGAAGCGGCGGGTGGCGGCAGAGGCGCTGATCCCCTCGTCCACCATCACCGCCAGCACCTGCAGGGCGGCGACCAGCCCGTCGCCGGTGGTGGCATAGTCGCTGAAGATCATGTGGCCCGACTGCTCGCCACCGACATTGTAGCCGTCGGCGCGCATGCGCTCGCCGACATAGCGGTCGCCGACCTGTGTGCGCACCAGGGTGAGGCCGCGGGCCTCCAGATAGCGCTCCAGTCCCATATTCGACATGACCGTGGCGACAATCCCGCCGCCGGTCAGCCGGCCACGCTTGGCCCAGCTGGAGGCGATCAGCGCCATGATCTGGTCGCCATCGACCTGATGGCCGGCCTCGTCGACCACGATCACCCGGTCGGCATCGCCGTCGAGCGCGATGCCGATATCGCAGCTCTTCTCCACCACCGTCCGCGCCAGCGCCTCGGGCGCGGTGGAGCCGCAGCCGCGATTGATGTTGAAGCCGTCGGGCTCCACACCGATCGCGGTGACCTCGGCGCCCAGCTCCCACAGAATTGTGGGGGCGACGGCATAGGCGGCACCATTGGCGCAATCCACCGCGACCTTCAGCCCGTCGAGCCTTAGGCCCCGCGGCAGCGTGCCCTTGATCGCCTCGATATAGCGGTCGCGGGCGGTATCGAGCCGGCGGGCGCGGCCGAGCTTTTCGGGCGCAGCCAGCCCGCCATCCTGCGGCCCGTCCATCAGGGCCTCGATCTCGGCCTGAACCTCGTCGGACAGCTTGTAGCCGTCCGGGCCGAACAGCTTGATGCCGTTATCGGAGAAGGGATTGTGCGAGGCCGAAATCATCACCCCCAGATCGCAGCGCATCGACCGGGTGAGCATGGCGATCGCCGGCGTCGGGATCGGGCCGACCAGGAAGACATCGCAGCCGGCCGAGACGAAGCCCGCGGTCAGCGCCGGCTCGATCATGTAGCCCGACAGCCGCGTGTCCTTGCCGATCACGACCCGGGTGCGTGCACGGGCAGAGCGGAAATGCATGCCGGTGGCGACACCGACCCGGAGCGCCACCTCGGCCGTCATCGGCCAGGCGTTGGCCTGGCCACGAATGCCGTCGGTGCCGAAATAACGTCGCGCCATGATCAGATCACCCGAATGTCCTGGTCCCGAGGGCCCTCCGCGCCGGGCTGGCCGGCGGGCGGATGGGCAAGGCTTGGCCCCGCACAGGGGCCCGATGGTGGTGCGACGACCGATGCCGCAGCATCGGCCGGGCGCCGCCGGGCGGCGGCGCGGGCGGCCCTACGCCCGGCCGCGGCCGATTGCCTGGCCGACCACCAGCGCCTGAACCGTTTCAGCCACGTCATGCACCCTCACGATCTGGGCGCCCTGGCCGACCGCGAGCAGGGCGGCGGCAAGCGAGCCCGGCACACGCGCCCGGGGCGCCTCTTCGCCGGTGATCCGGCCGATGAAGCTCTTGCGCGACACGCCGATCAGCAGGGGGCGGCCAAGGCCGTGAAAGATCGACAGGTTATGCAACAGCGCGAGATTCTGGTCCACCGTCTTTGAAAATCCGATCCCGGGATCGACCGCCACCTGCCCCGGCGACACCCCCGCCTCGTCGAGCAGGACCAGCCGATCCTCGATCTCGTCGAAGACATCGAGCACCACATCGTCATAGCCGGTCAGCTGCTGCATGGTTTCAGGCGTGCCGCGCATATGCATGGCAACGGCCGAGAGCCCCGTCTGTGCCACCACCCCCGCCGCCGCAGGGTCGTAGGTGAAGCCGCTGACATCGTTGGCGATGGCGGCACCGCGGCCGGCGGCATGGCGCATCACGGCGCCCTTGCGGGTATCGACCGAGACCACGGCCCCCGCGGCCGACGCCTCGTCCAGCGCCGGATCCAGCCGCCGGATCTCTTCGGCCGGGTCGATATCGGCGGCACCGGGGCGGGTGGATTCGGCGCCCAGATCCAGCAGATCGGCGCCATCGGCCAGCGCCCGGCGGACGGCCGCTGCGGCATCGGCGGGCGCAAAGGCGGCGCCGCCATCCGAGAAACTGTCGGGCGTGACGTTCACGATCGCCATCACCCGGGCGCGGCGCTGCAGATCGAGCCCGGCAAAGCGCTGGCGGGGGGCCTCCAGCGCCCGCAGCCGCCGGGCCAGGCGCCGGCCGCCCGGATATTCCATCACCCGGTCGGCAAGCCTGAGCGCCGCCTCCACCGGCAGCACCACCCGGCCCGGGCGGCCCTGCCCGCCCCGCCAGAGCAGTTCCACCATGTCGAAGGCGAGCCAGCCGCCCGCCAGGCGCCGGAAGCCCGGCCCCGGCAGGCGCATGGCGGGTTTCAGAAGCCCCGCCCCCGGGGTGACCGCGACCGGCGCAAAACCGAAGGGGCGGGCATACAGACGAAGACCCGCATCGCCCTCGCGGATGCGGGTCTCCAGAGACGCGGCTGCGGCCGCATCCGAAGATGCGGCCGCAGCGTTGGCAGGCAGGTCATGGGCCAAGGTCGTGTCCTGGTCCGGTCGGTTGATCAGGCGCCGGGCTGCGGGCTGGGACGAAGACCGTCGTCACCGCCGGCCGTGGGAACGGAGGCCCGCGGCGGGCGCGGCTCCGACACCGTGGCCGAACCGCCATCGCCCATGTCGTCGGACCGGCGCGGCTTGATCTGCTCCCCGGCCGCGATCGCCTTCAGCTCGTCACCCGACAGCGTCTCGTATTCGAGCAGCGCCTGGGCGACCCGCTCCAGCTGGTCGTGGTTTTCGGTCAGGATGGTCCGGGCGCGGTCATAGGCGGTTTCCACGATCCGCCGGACTTCCTGGTCGATGACGTTGGCGGTGGCTTCCGAGATCCCGCGCGACTGGGTGACCGCATAGCCGAGGAAGGGCTCGTTGTCGCCCTCGCCATAGTTCAGCGGGCCCAGCTTGTCGCTCATGCCCCACTGGGTGACCATGTTCTTGGCCAGCTTGGTCGCCATCTGGATGTCCGACGACGCGCCGCTGGTCACCTTGTCGTGGCCGAAGATGATCTCTTCCGCCAGACGTCCGCCCATGGCCACGGCGAGGTCGGCTTCCAGCTTCTCACGCGAGACCGACAGCCGGTCGCGTTCGGGCAGGCGCATCACCATGCCGAGCGCACGGCCGCGGGGGATGATGGTCGCCTTGTGGATCGGGTCCGAAGCCGGGCAATGCATCGCGACGATGGCATGGCCGCCCTCGTGATAGGCCGTCAGGCGCTTCTCGTCCTCGCTCATCGCGATCGAGCGGCGCTCCGCACCCATCATGACCTTGTCCTTGGCGTCCTCGAACTCCGCCATGCCGACCACGCGCTTGTTGCGGCGGGCGGCGAGCAGGGCGGCCTCGTTCACCAGATTGGCAAGGTCGGCACCCGAAAAGCCGGGGGTGGCGCGGGCGATGACGCGGGCATTCACATCCGGGCCGATCGGCACCTTGCGCATATGCACCGACAGGATCTTCTCGCGGCCCGACACGTCCGGGTTCGGCACCACGACCTGACGGTCGAAGCGGCCCGGGCGCAGCAGCGCGGGGTCGAGCACGTCGGGGCGGTTGGTGGCGGCGATGATGATCACGCCCTCATTCGCCTCGAAACCGTCCATCTCGACCAGCAGCTGGTTCAGGGTCTGCTCGCGCTCGTCATTGCCGCCGCCGAGGCCGGCACCGCGATGGCGGCCGACGGCGTCGATCTCGTCGATGAAGATCAGGCAGGGCGCGTTCTTCTTGCCCTGTTCGAACATGTCGCGCACGCGGCTGGCGCCGACGCCCACGAACATCTCGACGAAGTCCGAGCCCGAAATCGAGAAGAAGGGCACATTCGCCTCGCCGGCGATGGCACGCGCCAGCAGCGTCTTACCGGTGCCCGGAGGGCCCACCAGCAGCACACCCTTGGGGATGCGGCCGCCCAGGCGCTGGAACTTCTGCGGCGCCTTCAGGAACTCGACGATCTCGTGCAGCTCGTCCTTGGCCTCGTCGATGCCGGCGACGTCCTCGAACGTCACGCGGCCGGCCTTTTCGGTGAGCAGCCGGGCCTTGGACTTGCCGAAGCCCATGGCCTTTCCGCCGCCGCCCTGCATCTGACGCATGAAGAATATCCACACGCCGATGAGCAGCAGCATCGGGAACCACGAGATCAGGATCCCGAACAGCGAGGGAACGTTGTCCTCCACCGGGGCGACATTGATGCGGACATTGCCCTCGCGCAGGCGCTCGACCATGCCATTGTCGTTCGGCGGCGCGATGGTGCGGAACTCGACACCGCTGCCGTCATTGAAATGACCGCGGATCGTGTCGCCCTGGATGGTCACGTCGGTGACGCGCCCTTCCTGGACGGCATTGAGGAAGTCCGAATACGCGACCTGGCGCGACGGGCCCTGACTCTGGGGACTCTGGAACAGATTGAACAGAGCCACCAGCAGCAGGGCGATGATCACCCAGAGCGCGAGGTTCTTAACGTTGTTCACGACCGAGGTCTCTTTCCTGCCGAATGTTCGCCCGCCATCGCCCAGAAGACGCCGTCACCGTCGAGCGGACGGGATGGCGCGAACCATGCCCGGAAAGTGGACCGGGCAAGGGTTTCGTCCTCCGCAGCCTCCCTGCGGATGCTCTCTGTTAAGTGGGGGAACGCGAGGGGTACGTCAAGTCGCGTGAGTACGGGCAGTGACGCGATCGCCCGCGGAGCGACACGGGCGCGCAGCGATGCCGCCGCGGCCGGCGCCACCTCTCCCAGGCGTCGGGCCAGATCCTCCCCCATCGCCCGAAGCCGCAGGCGGCCGTCATCGGCGGCGGCGCGACATGCCGGCGTATCGGGAACGATCACCATGAAACGCCCGTCCCAATGCAGCGCCTCCCCCGGCGTCACCGCCCGGGGCGCTGCGATCGCCCGCGGCTCCCGCAGCACCAGAAGTCTGTGCCCGCCCCAGAGAAACCGGCAGCCCCCCAGCGTGCGCCCGCCTTGTCCCCGCCCGCTCTGCGGCAGATGGTCGCCCCCTGCCCGGCTGCGCGCCATCGCCACCAGATCGGCGGCGAGCCGGGCCGCGGCGGCGCCACGCGGCGGCAGGTCCTGCCCGCCCACCACCATGGCCAGCCGCCCGACCAGCCGTTCCGGCAGGTCATCCTCCAGCCCCGGCGCCGAAAGATCGGGGTCGGCGAACAGCGCCAGCGGCAGCTCCGCCCCGCCCCAGACATGCAGGCGCAGCCCGCCGCGGAAGGCGACCCTGAGCATCTGCGCGTCGAGGGCGGCCCTGGCCGCCGCGGCACGGGCGGCGGACCGGGCCACCCGGGCGGGATCGAGCCCGGCACCTTCAAGGGCGGCGGCGGTCGCCGCGGCGCGCAGACGCACGCGTTGCACCCGGTCGTCATCATTCATCGGATCGTGCAGGGGGGTGAGCCCTGCCGCCGCCACCACCGCCGCAAGGCTTGCGCGGCGGATGCCGAGCACCGGCCGGATCAGGCGGATGCCGCCTTCGGGCCTGACCGGCGGCATGGCCGCCAACCCGTCGACGCCACTGCCGCGGCCCAGGCGGATCAGCACGGTTTCGGCCTGATCATCCAGGCTGTGGCCGGTCAACAGATGCAGGATGCCCGCCGCCCGGCAGGCATCGGTGAGGGCGGCATAGCGGGCGGCGCGTGCTTCGGCCTCGATCCCCGTCATGCCGATCGCGCCGGGGGCGAGGGTCAGGATCCGTGCCGGCACCCCGGCCGCGGCCGACAACGCCGCCGCCCGCCGGGCATCCCCGGCACTGCCGGCACGGAGGCCGTGGTCGACCACAAGGGCCAGGACCCGTCCGCCGCGTGCCGCGGCCCAGTCGCGGGCAAGCAGGGTCAGACCCAGACTGTCGGGCCCGCCGGAAAGCGCCACGGCCAGATGCGGCGCCGGTTCCACGCAGCCGGCCGCCGCCATGGCCCGGGCGAAGCGGGCCCCGATATCGTCGTCCGCCACCGGCTCAGCCGCAGCCGAGCTTCTTCTGCTCACGCTCTGTCAGCACCTTGATATTGGCGGGCGCGTTGGGGAATTTGCGGTTGAGGATCGAATAGGCGCCGCAGGCATCGTCCTTGCGGTTCAGCGCCGCGAAGCTCATGCCGAGCTTCAGCACCATGTCGGGGGCCTTGCTGCTCTTGTCGTGGCTGGTGACGCCCTCGCCGAAGGTCAGGGCGGCCCGGTCGTACTGGC
Organism: Tistrella mobilis; assembly: GCF_039634785.1. Classification (NCBI taxonomy): domain Bacteria; kingdom Pseudomonadati; phylum Pseudomonadota; class Alphaproteobacteria; order Geminicoccales; family Geminicoccaceae; genus Tistrella; species Tistrella mobilis. The sequence goes on from NZ_JBBIAB010000040.1 coordinate 8,384, forward strand.
CCTGGGCGTAATAGGTCTCACCCAGCCAGTAATAGGCATTGCCGACCAGCTCACCCTGCTTGAAGCGCTGGATCAGCTCGTTGAACGCCACCTCGGCGCCGGCATAGTCGCGATCCTTGAGCAGCAGGTCGAGACCGTAGCGATAGAGTTCCTGCTCGGACTGGATCGACGCGGCCCGGGTCTTGGCCGCCTCTCCGCCCGCGACCGGCGGCGGGGTCGGCTGCGAGGGTGCGGCCTCGGTGGTGGTCACGGAATTGCCGGCCGCATCACGCCGGGTGGTGATGGTGCCGAGCGGCTGCACGGCCCCGCTGCGCGGCGCCTCGCCCTGCCCTGCTGCCTGGCCCTGTCCTGCCGCCTGGCCCTGCCCCGGCGCAGCATCGGCCGGTGCCGCAGCACCCGGAGCCATGCCGGTCGCATCGCCCGTACCCGCGGCAGCGCCGGCAGCCGCGCCGTTCTGGAGCATCTGCTCGATGCGGCCCAGACGGTCGTTCAGATTGCGCTCCAGCCCGTCGACCCGCTCTTCCAGCCGGCGCATGCGGAATTCCAGTTCCTCGATCCGCCCGGTATGGCGGCGCTGGGTCTCTTCCACCCCGCTCAGCCGGCCGTCGAAGGCGCCGAGCGCGGCGGGGGGCAGACTGCCCTGCTGCTGCGCGCCGGCATCGGGCCGGTCGACCACCAGCAGAGCCAGGGTCGTCATCACCAGGGCGGTGCCGCCGACGAGACGGCGCTTCAGGCCGGACGGACGGAACCGGGTCGCGGGAACGGACATGGTGGTCGATGCCTCGATGGGGAGAAGAAGACGGACGAGCCCGTCCCTTATAGCGCAGGCTGTGGGGCGTCAGAAAGACTGCCACAGGGAAACTGCCGCAGTAAAAACGCCAAAAACGGCCGACGGCCGGTGCTTCCCGTTGGTCGCGGGAAACACCGGCCGCCGATCGAGGTCGGAGCGGACCTTGCAGGAATCCGGCCGGGCCGGATGCCGTCGTCAGTTGACCAGCACGGTCACAGCGCGACGGTTCTGCGCCCAGGCGGCCTCGTCGGAACCGAGGACGGCCGGACGCTCCTTGCCGTAGGAGATGGTCTCGATGCGGTCCGGCGAGATGCCGAGCGCAACGAGGTAGTTCTTGGCGGCGGTGGCACGACGGTCGCCCAGGGCCAGGTTGTACTCGCGGGTGCCGCGCTCGTCGGCATGCCCCTCGATCACGATCCGCTGCGCCGGGTTGGCGCGGAGGAAATCGGCCTGAACCGACAGGGTCTGGCGACCCTCGGCGGTCAGCGACGAGCTGTCCAGCTCGAAGAAGACGCGGTCGCCGGCGGTCTGCTGGACGTATTCCCAGCTGCCGGGCTGCGCGCCGGTGGAAACGGTGCCCTGGCCCGAGCCATAGGACGACGACGAGGTCGCACCCGAGGCGCCGGTCGAACCGGTATCTTCCGGCGCGGACGAGCAGGCGGCCATGAAAGCCAGGGCGGCGACAGCAGTGAGGATCTTGGTGCGCATTTTCTACCTAAGGTATCCGAGACATGTCGGAGCACCGGAAAGCGGAGAGGCAGTCCTGGCCGGCGTTCGCTCCAATCGCCAGCGTAGGTCACGCGAGGGTCATGACCTACCCGGTCGCCAGGCACACGACGAGTCAAAGTATAACTATTGACCTCATCGAATCAAGGCCGACCACGCCGGATCCGATGCTTCGCCGGGAGTGACGATCAACCGCTCGTTATATCCCGTGATATCGATCGAATACAGTCTGGTCGGTCCGCCAGGACGGTCTTGACGGAAGAAGGCGAGGACACGGCCATTGGGCGCCCAGGTCGGGCCCTCAACCAGATAGCCGTCCGTCAGCAGCCTTTCGTCGCTGCCATCGGGGCGCATGACCCCGATGTAGAACCGTCCGCGGTTCATCTTGGTGAACGCGATCAGATCGCCGCGGGGCGACCAGACCGGCGTTGCATAGGTGCCGTTGCCGAAGCTGATGCGCTGGGCACCCGAGCCGTCGGCACCGGACACATAGATCTGCTGACCGCCCGAGCGGTCGGAATTGAAGGTCATCTGCCGCCCGTCGGGCGACAGCGACGGCGAGGTATCGATCGCCTGCGACGAGGTCAGCCGCTGCACCGACCCGCCATTGGTGTCGAGGCGATAGATCGAGGTCACGCCGTCGCGCGCCATCGACATCACCACGCCACGCCCGTCGGGGGTGAAGCGCGGGGCGAAAGTCATGCCCGGGAAGTCGCCCAGCACCCGCTGACGGCCGGTATCCAGATCGTAGATGAACACCCGCGCTTGCCGGCCCCGGAAGGCCATATAGGTGATCTCGCGCGAGTTCGGCGAGAAACGCGGGGTCAGAACCTGATCCGCCCCATCGGTGAGATAGCGGTTGTTGGCGCCGTCCTGGTCCATGATCGCCAGCCGCTTGACCCGCTTGTTGGCCGGGCCGCTTTCCGCGACATAAACGATCTGGGTGTCGAAATAGCCGCCCTCGCCGGTCATCCGCTCATAGATCTGATCGGCGATCATATGGGCGACGCGGCGCCAGAGCTTGGGATCGACGCGATAGACCACGCCGGCCATCTGGGTCTGGCCGAACACGTCCCACAGCCGGAATTCGACCGCGATCTGGTCGCCTTCCCGCCGCACCTGGCCAGTGACCAGCGCCTGGGCGTTGATCTGCCGCCAGTCGGCGAAATCCGGCATCGGGTTCATCTCGGCCGGGCCCTGCAGGAAGGCGGCACGGTCGATCGGCCGGAACAGGCCCGAACTCGCAAGATCGTTCGCGACCACCCCCGGAATGTCGGCATCGAAGGGTGCCGCCGAGGGATCGACCGCGAGGAAGGGACTGATCGCGATCGGCATCGGCTCCACGACACCGCGGGTGATGTCGATGCGCACCTGCGCCGAGGCCGGCTGGGGCAATCCCGCCCCGCCCAGCCCCACGACCAGCCCGACTGCCGCAACCGCGAATGCCCGCAGGACCGGCCGCATCTTCTGACGCGGCGCCTGACCGGCGGTTGCGGAACGGATCGTGTCTGTCATCGGCCCACCATGTTCTTCGGGTTGAACGCCAGGACAATGTCCTTGAGCTGCTCGTATTTGCCTGCCGGCAATTCCAGCGGACTTGCGGCACGCACGGCACGGACCGCGCTTTCCGCGGCCACGCGATATGCCTCTTCGCCCGGCCGCGACATGCGTGCGCGGTCGACCACGTCGGCAGAAAGCACCGTACCATCGGGCGCCAGCCGGATGCGAACCTCGACCACGAGATTCTCAGCCTCCGGCGCACCGACCGGCACCGACCAGCGCCGCTCGATCTGGCTCCGGATGAAGGCAATGTCGCTGATCGACACCTGGTCGGTCTGCTGGGCATTGCGCTGCATCACCGGCGCCTGCGGCTGGCTGGACCGCGCAACCTGCTGTTCCCGGGGGGCGTCCTCTTTCGCCTGCGATTTGAGCTGATCCAGACTCTTACGCAGCGACGCCAGAGGATCATCCGGCTCGGGCTTCTTTTCCGGTTCCGGCTTTTTCTCCGGCTCCGGCTTCTTGGGTGCGGGCTTTGGCGGTTCGGGCTTCTTTTCGGGTTCGGGCTTCTTCTCCGGCTCAGGCTTTTTCGGCGGTTCCGGCTTCTTCTCCGGCTCGGGCTTCTTCGGCGGCTCCGGCTTCTTCTCCGGCTCCGGCTTTTTGGGCGGGGGCGGCGGAGGTGGGGGCGGTGGCGGCGGTGGCGGAGGAGGAGGCGGCGGTGGTGGCGGGGCCGGCTGCGGCTTGGGGGCCGGAGGCGGCGGTGGAGGTGGAGGGGGAGGGGGTGGAGGCGGCGGTGGTGGAGGCGGAGGTGGAGGCGGAGGAGGTGGTGGCGGGGCCGCCGGCGGCGGGGGCGGCGGCGGTGGGGGTGGCGGCGGCGGCGGCGGCGGTGGGGGCGGCGGAGGCGGAGGTGGCGGCGGGCTGGCCTGCGCCACCTGTTTCTCGGGCTCGGGCTTCGGATCGGGCTTCGGGCGCAGCTGCGACGCCCGCGTCACCTCGCTCACCGGAACGACGTCGATCACGATCGTCTGTTCCTCCGGCGGCAAGGGTCGGCTGAGCGACGGCAGGCCGAACCACAGCAGCGCCGCGACGGCGCCATGTGCTGCCAGCGAATATGTCAGACCGCGCTTCACCTGAGGTCCGAAGCTCCATGGAATGCCGGCCGGGGGGAGCACCCTCCCCCGCAGCCACGATCCCGGCCGGTATCAACCGGCGCGGGGCCGAAAGGTTCCCGCAGGCGCGGGGCCGTCAACGCCGGGCGGGCGTGCCCTGCTGCAGGGTGGTGACCAGCGAGACCTTGGTAAAGCCGGCGCCGGTCACGGCCCCCATCGCCTGCATCACCCGGCCGTAATCGACGCTGCGGTCGCCGCGCACGAAGATCCGGGTGTCGGTCTTGTTCTTCGCCACGGCCATCAGCGTCGCCGGCAGCTGTTCCAGCGTCACTTCCTTGTCCTGAACGAAGACCCGCCCCTCTGCATCCACCGACACCGAAAGCGGTTCATCCTGGCCTGCGAGCGGTGCCGCCGAGCTTTCCGGCAGGTCGACCTCGACGCCCGCCGTCAGCAGCGGCGCGGTCACCATGAAGATGATCAGCAGCACCAGCATGACGTCGACCAGCGGCGTCACGTTGATCTCGCTCATCGGCTGACCGCCGCCCCAGCGCCGGCGGCGGCCATGCCCGTTGGAAGGTCGGATGCCACCGGCCATGTGTCAGCGCCTGTCTTCGATCTGGCGGGCGATCAGTGCACCGAACTCGCCCGTGAAATTCTCGAGCCGGGCCCCGTAGCGGCCGACATCGCTCGACAGCTTGTTGTAGAAGATGACCGCCGGGATCGCGGCGACAAGGCCGATCGCGGTCGCGAACAGCGCCTCGGCAATGCCCGGCGCCACCACGGCCAGCGTGGTGTTCTTGGTCATCGCGATCGAGGTGAAGCTGTTCATGATGCCCCAGACGGTGCCGAACAGGCCGACGAAGGGCGCCGTGGAGCCGACCGTCGCCAGAAAGCCCAGATTGCGCTCAAGCCCCGCCATTTCGCGGTTGAGCGCGATCTCCATCACCTGCTGGATCCGCTGCCGCAGATTGGCGCGCGACGTGGCGTCGGTCAGCGCCGTGCCCTTGGCCTTGGCCCGGCGCCATTCGCCCATCGCCGCGGCGAAGACCTGGGCCATGGGATGGTCGGCGCGTTCGGAAATGGCGTCGTAGAGTTCTTCGAGCGAGCCCCCCGACCAGAACCGGTTCTCGAAATCGTCGGCGCGGCGCTTCAGCCGGCCCATCAGCCGGAACTTGTCGAAAATGATCGCCCAGGACCAGACGGAGGCCAGGACGAGCATGAGCATCACCGCCTTCACGATGATGTCGGCGTTCATAACCAGGCTGAGAATGCTCATGTCGTGCGCTGCCACCGATCCGGCGAGCGCCGCCTGGCTCACGACCTCCTGCTCCATTCACGTCCTCCGTGGATCGGACGGGCCCCGGCATTTTCCGGGAAGCTGCCCCGCCCTCATTCATCGACCCGTTTGATTACCAGAGTTCGGCCGAAACCGCTGCCGTTTCACGAATTTGACACGGGGGCACCCGGCCGAAGCTCCGACAGTCGGACGAAGTGCGGACACATCATCCCCGGCCGTGAGCCGGCCACGAGATATGCCAACCCGCGTGACTTGTGAAGGGGCCATGTGAGGCGGCGATACGGTCGTTGTGGCGAATGTCATCGCGGCGCAACAGATCCCCGATCGAGGCCCGTGCCGCACTGCAATATTCTCAATATTATACAAAGATTTACGAGAGGAAATTCACAACATGCCAATGCATTTGCCTGGACCCTGCCCTGCGTCGGACGCCATAATCGGGCCGGTCCGATCCGAAGGCATACGGACCGGGCAGCCGCCCCGGTATTTCCTGCCGCCCGATACCTGCCTCCGCAGGACGAAACCGACAGATCCCGACCGGATCCACTGCCCTCCCCGCCTTCGGCCTGTACATACGAAAGGCACCTGTACCCATGACGTCGCTCGCCGATCTGTCCGCCGTTGAGCTGGGGCGGCTCTATGCCGCCGGGGACACCTCGCCCACCGAGGTGACCGAAGCCGTCATCGCGCGGATCGAGGCGTGGGAGCCGAAGCTCAACGCGACCTGGGCCTTCGACCCGGAAGCCGCGCGCACCGCCGCCGCCGAGGCCACCAGCCGCTGGAAGAAGGGTGAGGCGCTGGGCCCGCTCGACGGCGTGCCGGTCACGATCAAGGAAAACATTGCGACCAAGGGCTGCCCCGTCCCCGTCGGCACCGCCGCATCGGACATGACCCCGGCCGCCGCCGACGCCCCCGCCGCCGCCCGGCTGCGCGAGGCCGGCAGCGTGATCCTGGCCAAGACCACCATGCCCGATTACGGCATGCTCTCCTCGGGCCTGTCCAGCTTCCACAAGCTGGCCCGCAACCCCTGGGACCTCAACACCAATCCCGGCGGCTCCTCGGCCGGTGCGGGGAGTGCCGCCGCGGCCGGTTATGGCCCGATCCATCTGGGGACCGATATCGGCGGCTCGATCCGCCTGCCGGCCAGCTGGTGCGGCATCGTCGGCATGAAGGGCACCAACGGCCGGGTGCCGGTCGATCCGGCCTATCTGGGCCGGGTGGTCGGGCCGATGACCCGCACCGTCGCCGATACCGCGCTCGCCATGTCGGTGCTGTCGAAGGCCGACTGGCGCGACGGCAGCGCCCTGCCGCCGGCCGATATCGACTGGATGGACCTGGACGGGCTTCAGATCCGCGGCCTCCGCATCGGCCTGATGCTCGACATCGGCGCCGGCATGGCGCCCGATGCCGAGGTGCTGGCGGCGGTGAAGGAAGCCGCCCGGCGGTTCGAGGCGGCGGGCGCCGTGGTCGAAGAGGTGCCGGCGGTGCTGACCCGCGAGATGCTCGACGGGCTCGACGATTTCTGGCGGGTCCGCGCCTGGGATGATGTCGAGCGCCTGCCCGAGGCGACCCGCGCGAAGATCCTGCCCTATATCCGCGCCTGGGCCGAAAGCGGCCAGACCCGGTCGGCCCTGCAGGCGGTGCGCGGCGTGAACCGCATCTTCGAGATGCGCAAGGCCGCAGGCCGGCTGTTCCATGGCGGCGGCTACGATTTCGTGCTGTCGCCGGTCGCCCCCACCGTCACCTACCCCGCCGACCAGGCCTCGCCGCTGGACGATCCCGAGCGGCCGTTCGAGCATATCGGCTACACGGTGGTCTGGAACATGTCGGAACAGCCGGCGATCTCGGTCAATTGCGGCTACGACGCCAAGGGCCTGCCGATCGGTCTGCAGATCGTCGGCCGGCGCTTCGACGATCCGGGCGTGCTGCGCATGGCGGCCGCCTGGGAGGGCATGCGCGACGAGCAGCGCCCCTGGCCGAACTTCGACTGACCGCGTCGGATCCCGAAGAAGACCTGCCGGCCCGGCCGTCCCGCTCAGCGCGGGGCGGCCGCCGCGTCGGCAAGGGCGATCAGCGCCTTGGGCAGGCGGCGCGGCTGGCCGCTCGCCGGGTTCAGCGCCACGCATTTGATCCGGCCGCGCACCAGCACCTGATCGCCGCGCGCCACCACCTGCTCGAACTCCACCCAGGCGCCGCCCCGACCGGTGATGACGGTCGAGACCGTCAGCAGATCCTCCAGCCGGGCGGGGGCCTGATAGTCCAGCGCCACCTCGCGCACCGCGAAGCCGAAGCCGTCATTCTCCAGCAGCGGCCGCTGATCGATGCCGCGGCGGCGCAGCCATTCGGTCCGGCCGCGCTCCATGAATTTCAGATAATTGGCGTAATAGACGATCCCGGCGGCATCGGTGTCCTCCCAATAGACCCGCACCCGGATGATGTCGGGCTGCACGGTGGCGGGCGTGGTGTCCATGGGGATCCTCCAAAGGGGTCGCGGCGCGGAAATACAACCTGTGCGCCGCATTATGCGGAACGACGCTACCTTTGCGCAAGATATCCCGGCAGGGGACGCGCTCAGAGATCCGGGTCGGACTCGGGGTCGGCGCTGCCGAACAGGTCGGCCTCGCCGTCGCGGGCCGGCGGCATCAGCCCCAGATGCTGCCAGCCGCCGCGGGTCAGCACCCGGCCGCGGGGCGTGCGGGCCAGGAAGCCCTGCTGGATCAGGAAGGGTTCGATCACATCCTCGATCGCATCGCGGCTTTCCGACAGCGCCGCCGCCAGGGTCTCCACCCCCACCGGCCCGCCGCCGTAATGGCGGGCGATGCAGCCCAGATAGCGCCGGTCCATGGCATCGAGACCGCGGGCATCGACCTCCAGCCGGTTCAGCGCCCGGTCGGCGACCCCGGCATCGATGGCGGCCGCCTCGGCCACGGCGGCGAAATCGCGCACCCGGCGCAGCAGCCGGCCGGCGACACGCGGCGTGCCGCGCGACCGCCGGGCGATCTCCATCGCCCCCTCTTCGGTGAGCGGCGCGCCCAGCAGGCGGCCGCCGCGCCGGACGATCGAGGCCAGTTCATCGATCTCGTAATAGTTCAGCCTGAGCGGAATGCCGAAACGCTCGCGCAGCGGCCGGGTGACCAGCCCGGCGCGGGTGGTGGCCGCGACCAGGGTGAAGCGCGGCAGATCGATCCGCACCGAACGCGCCGACGGCCCCTCGCCGATCACCAGATCGAGCTGAAAATCCTCCATCGCCGGATAGAGGATCTCTTCCACCGCCGGGTTCAGACGGTGGATCTCGTCGATGAACAGCACGTCGTGCTCGTTGAGGTTGGTGAGGATCGCGGCCAGGTCGCCCGCGCGCGCGATGACCGGCCCGGAGGTCGCGCGAAAACCCACCCCCAGCTCCTTGGCCACGATCTGCGCCAGCGTGGTCTTGCCCAGGCCCGGGGGCCCGTGCAGCAGCACATGATCCAGCGCATCGCCGCGTGCGCGGGCGGCGGCGATGAACACCGCCAGATTGCCCAGCACCTGGCGCTGGCCCACGAAATCCGCCAGCCGTTCCGGGCGCAGCGCCGGATCCTGCCGGTCTTCGGCAAGCGCCGCGGGCTGGACCAGACGCTCGTCGCCGCTGCTCATCGCGCCAGCTCCTTAAGCGCGCCGCGGAGCAGGATCTGCACGTCACCCGCCGCCTCGCCCGCGGCCTCGGCCACCCGGCGCAGCGCCGGCGCGGCCTCTGCCTCGCGATAGCCCAGATTGACCAGGGCCGAGAGGGCATCATCGAAGGCCGCGACCTCGGGCGGCTTGCTGACCGCAGCCGCAGCCTCGGGCGTTTTGATCGACTTCGCCAGCACGGCGACATCGGCGGCACCGATGCCGACCAGCGCCGCCTTGTCCTTCAGCTCCATCACGATGCGCTTGGCGAGCTTGGGGCCGACGCCGGTGGCCCGGGCCGGGGCGCGGGCGTCCTGGGCCGCGATCGCCGCCGCCAGGGCCGACGGATCCAGCACCGAAAGCACGGCCAGCGCCACCTTGGCGCCCACGCCCTGCACCGTCACCAGCAGGCGGAACCAGTCGCGCTCCGCCCGGTCGATGAAGCCGTAGAGATGAATGTCGTTTTCGCGCACATGGGTTTCCACGTGCAGCGTGGCGGCGGCACCGGTTCCGCCCAGTGCGCCGAGGGTGCGGCGCGAGGCCTGCACCAGATAGCCGACGCCATGGACGTCGATCACCGCATGATCGGCACCGATCTCGTCGACGATGCCCTTGAGCCGCGCGAACATGCCGGGTGTGGTCTCCCCCTTCTAGGGCCGCCCTTCAGCGGGCCCGGGCCGTCCAGCCGGCCCGCGTGCCCCCATGATGCGCGTGACAGATCGCGACGGCGAGTGCGTCATAGGCATCGGCGCGCGCATCACGGTCGATCCCGGGCAGCAGGCGGGCGACCATGGCGGCGACCTGGGCCTTGTCGGCCCGGCCGCTGCCGGTCAGCGCCTTCTTCACCAGGCTCGGCTCGTATTCCGCCACCACCAGCCCCGACTGGGCCGGCACCAGCAGCGCCACCGCCCGGGCATGCCCCAGCTTCAGCGCCGACATCGCATTGGCGTTGACGAAGGTCTGCTCGACGGCCGCCCCTGCCGGCTGGTAGCGCTCCACCACCTCGTAGAGGCCGTCATAAAGCGTGCGCAGCCGGTCGGAAAGGGCGGCCTTGTCGTCCGAGGTCACCACGCCGTGGCCGACATGGGTCAGCCTGGAGCCCTCGGTATCGATGATGCCCCAGCCGGTGATCCGGAGCCCCGGATCGATGCCGATGATGCGCATGCCAGGCGGCCGCCCCACTCAGGTTCAGCTTGTCCGGCTCAGCCGTTCAGCTTCGCCATCACCTCGTCGGAGACCTCGAAATTCGCGATGACCTCCTGGACGTCGTCATTGTCTTCCAGCACTTCGATCAGCTTGAACAGGGTCTGGGCCTGTTCCTCGTCGATCGCGATGGTGCTGAGCGGCACCCAGCCGAGCTTGAACTCCTGCGGGTCGCCGTAATTGCCTTCCAGCGCGGTGCGCACTTCCTGCAGCGCATCGGGCTGGGTGTAGACGACATGGGTTTCGTCGTCGCTCTCCAGATCGTCGGCACCGGCCTCGATCGCGGCTTCCAGCATCGCCTCGCCGTCTGCGACCGCGAGCGGATAGGTGATGCGGCCGACGCGGTTGAAGTTGAACGCCACCGAATTGGTCTCGCCCAGCGACCCGCCATGCTTGCTGAAGGCCGACCGCACTTCCGATGCGGTGCGGTTGCGGTTGTCGGTCAGCGCCTCGACGATCAGCGCAACGCCGCCCGGGCCGTAGCCTTCGTAGCGGACCTCTTCGTAATTGTCGCCATCGGCCCCACCGGCACCGCGCTTGATCGCGCGCTCGATGTTGTCCTTGGGCATGTTGGCGACGCGGGCTGCCGCCACGGCACTGCGCAGCCGCGGATTGGCGGTGGGATCGGCACCGCCTTCCTTGGCGGCGATCACCAGTTCGCGGAGCAGCTTCGTAAACACCTTGGCGCGCTTCTTATCCTGCGCGGCCTTGCGGTGCATGATGTTCTTAAACTGTGAATGACCAGCCATCTCTGCCGCCAACCCTCAAGAGCCGAAATCTCTGACACAGGTGGCGCTCGGCCATCCCGTGCTTCCGGACGCTTCGATAGCAGAAGTCGCCGCCGGATGCATCCCCGGAGACGAAATCATGAACGTCCGGCGCCTCAGCCGACCGTCTCGGCCTGCCCCTGGGGCAGGTGCAGCTGCAGCAGGCTTTCGGGCATCGGCTCGGCGCCGGGCCAGGCCGGGCTGAGCCGCCCGCCCACGCGCAGCGGCGCGATCGACTTCGCAAGGCCGGTCGCATCATCGGTCTCGATCAGCGTGCCGCAGATGGTGGCGGGGCCGTTGGCCGGCAGCAGCTTCTGGCCGCGCATCTTGCGGGTGAAGCGGTCGAGCGAGGCGTTCTTGTCCATGCCGATGACGCTGTCATAGTCGCCGCACATGCCGGCATCGCACTGGAACGCCGTGCCGCCGGGCAGGACCTGATGGTCGGCGGTCGGCACATGGGTATGGGTGCCGACCACGGCCGTCACCTGGCCGTCGAGAAAATGACCATAGGCCATCTTCTCGCTGGTCGCCTCGCCATGCAGATCGACGAAGATGCCCGAGACCAGCCCGCCCAGCGGATAGTCGCGCAGCACCGGCGCCAGCGCCCGGAACGGATCGTCGAGCGCCTCCATGAACAGGCTGCACATGACGTTGATCACCACCACCCGGCGGCCGTCGGGCAGGGTCGCCATGGTGGCGCCGCGGCCGGGGGTGCCGGGGGGGAAGTTGATCGGGCGCACCAGCCGCTGGTCCTGATCGATCCAGCCCAGGATCTCGCGCTGATCCCAGATGTGATTGCCGGTGGTCAGGATGTCGACGCCGGCGGCATAGAAGCTCTCGCAGATCTTGGGCGTGATGCCGAAGCCCGAGGCGGCGTTCTCTCCGTTGACGATCAACAGGTCGACACCGAGGGCCGACCGGATGGTCGACGCATGATCGATCACCGCCTGCCGGCCGGAACGTCCGACCACGTCACCGAGAAAGAGTATCCGCACCGTTCGACCTTTCGTCTCTGGTTCATCTGTGCCAGGGCGGCCGTGCAGCGCCGGCCGCATCGCCGCCCCTGGGATGGATATGAGGCGCGGATCCCGCCGCGCCCAGGGATTTTCACGCGCACCTGACCGGGACCAGCAGACCGCGTTCGGTCAGGATCAGGTCCAGCGGCCGGTCGAGCGGCCCGGCCGGCACGTCATCGGCCAGCTGGACCGCAAAGCACACGCCGATCGTGACCGGCATCCGCCCGCCCGCCTCGGCCGCTGCCAGGGTGCGGTCGTAAAAGCCGCCCCCCTGCCCCAGCCGACGCCCGGCCCGGTCGACCGCGACCAGCGGCATCAGCAGCAGATCGGGCACACAGGGCGCCGCCGTCTCGTCGGGCATCAGGATGCCGAAGGCGCCGGCGACCAGCGGGGCATCGGGCTGCCAGGCCCTGAAGCCCAGCGGCGTATCGGGCGCCGTCACCACCGGCAGGCAGAGCCCGGCGCCGGTGGCGGCGCCAAGCGAGATCAGCAGCGGCAGCACGTCGATCTCGCCCCCCGCCGCCACATAGCCCGCGATCCGGCGCGGCGGCCGCGACAGCCGGGCAGCCAGCGCCCCCGCCCCGGCGGCGAGCGCCGCGGCGGCATCGGCGCCACCGGCCGCCGCGGCGGCGCGGCGCAGGCGCCGGAAGTCGCGGCGCATGGCGGCCTTGCGGGCATCGAGTGCCTGGTCCGGCAGCCCGGGATCCTGCAGCGGAATGGTCAGCGACGGCGCTCCGAAGGCGGGCCGGCATGGGGCCGGCCCTGAAGGGTTTGGCGGCAAGCGGCCGGGACGGCCGCAAACGGCGACGCCCCGGCCGCGAGGACGCGGCCGGGGTCGTTCGAAAACTGGCGGACGGGGACCGGCACGAAGGTTGGCGGTGAAAATCCACATGGACCCGCGTGTGCAGGTGGGCGCCGTGATCCCCGTGGCTTGGTCCGGGCGTACCGGTCCGGACGAACCGGCCGGTGCCCTATCCGCGCGCACGGGGAGGGACAGCTCCCTCATGTAGATGGTATCGGTCCCTGGGATTTAGGTTGCCTCACCGAAAGGCCAGAGCCCGTCCTACCCCGAGATTTAGAGTTTCTCGAGCCGGGTTGCAATAGTCTCGATGCGCGCCGCGAAATCATCCAGCGCCCGGGCGAGCGTCGCATCGACATCGGCGGCGGATCGATCGGCGGTGCGGCGGATCTTCTCCACCTCCACCCGGGCCCGGTAGAGCCCCTGCTCGGCCTCGTTGGCCTGTTCCGCCAGCAGGATCGCCGCCATCAGCATCACGCGGGCATCCACCGCCACGCTGCGGCCGCTGGCCGCCTGCTGCACCCGCTCTTCGACCTTCCGGGCCAGGGTGCGGACGCTTTCTTCCTGCCCCTCGCCGCAGGCGAGCGTGAACGCCCGGCCCAGGATGCGTACCTCGACTTCGGCCATGGCTTTCTCGTCTCCGATCCGGTTCGGCTCAGCGGTCATCAAGCGCACGCCCGATGGCGTCCATGGCCCGGTCGATCTGCTCGCCGGCCCGGCGGCCGCGATCATCGGCGCGCAGGCGGGCCTCTTCGGCCGTGGTCAGGGCGGCCTTCAGCCGGTCCCGCTCGGCCGCCAGGCTCTCGATTTCGGACCTGAGCGCGTCGATCCGGACATCGGCCGCGCCAGAGGCCGCCGCTTCGCCCGCGGCCCGTGCCTGGGTCACCCGCTCGGCCGCCTTGCGGCTTGCGGCATCCAGCCGCGTCAGCGCGCTCGACAGCCTCTGCCACGCCATTTCCATATTCGCCATAGATCCGGCCACCATGAAGACAGGAGGTTGCGCTTGTTCGTCGGCACGGCCCAAGCCGGGAGAACCTCGTCAGGATAGCACGGCCCGGCACCAGGCCGGAACGCGATGACCGCCCGGTACGGGACACATTCGTTTCCCATCCGGCGTTTCCCATCCGGCGTTTCCCATCCGGCAGGCCGGGACTGACGAGCTGAACCGACATCCCCCGAAGACCGTCACCGGCCGCCCGGGGGGCGCGCACCTTCGGATCGGGCGGGTTGTCCCCACCTCGACGGCGCCCCGCCAACATAGGGAGCCTGCGCCCCCTGCGTCAATGTGTGATGCCGGGGCGATCAGGGCTATCGCATTTGCCCGATGACGGATCGGGCGAATGCGTCGGACCATCCGGATCGCTTTCGCTTGCGACGGATGGAGATGGTTGGCCTGGCCGTTTTGAGGACGTTGAGGGCGAGTT